>RFHM01000017.1 GCA_003696865.1 Acidobacteriota bacterium
CACTGTAGATGACCAAATCGGCGTCCTTGCCGACCTCGATGGAGCCGACGCGATCATCGATGTGAAGCTGTTTCGCCGGATTGATCGTCACCAGCGCCAAGGCTTCGTCTTCGGTGAGACCGCCATATTTGATGGCCTTGGCGGCCTCCAGGTTCAGCCGCCGGGCCAGTTCGGCGCTGTCGGAGTTGAGCGAGACGATCACGCCCTTCCGCGTCATGATGGCGGCGTTATAGGGGATGGCGTCATAGGCTTCGACCTTATAGGCCCACCAGTCGGAAAAGGTCGATGCGCCGGCGCCGTGGGCGGCAATTTCCTTGGCCACCTTATAGCCTTCCAGCACGTGTTGAAAAGTGGCGATCTTGAATCCAAACTCTTCGGCCAGGCGGATGAGCATGAGAATTTCATCGGCGCGGTAACAATGCGCATGAACGAGCCGTTCTCCCCGCAAAACCTCGGCCAGCGCCTCCAGCTTCAGATCGCGCTTGGGCGGAATGAGATCGCCATGGTCCCCATTGCGGGCGGCCACTTTTCGCTTATAGGCATCCCATTTGCGCATATACTCGCGCGCCTCGGTGAGCGCCTGCCGAATCACAGCTTCCACGCCCATCCGCGTCGCCGGAAAACGACGGGGCGTTCCCGGCGGGGGGTTGAAGTTGGAACGCTTGGGATTCTCGCCGAGGGCGAACTTGATGCCCGGGGGAGCCCCTTCAAACAACATCTCCTTGGCCGTTTTGCCCCAGCGCAACTTGATGACGGCATTCTGCCCCCCGATGGGATTGGCGCTGCCGTGCAAGATGTTCGCCGTCGTGACGCCGCCGGCCAGATCGCGATAAATGTTGATATCCGTGGGATCGAGGACGTCCTCGATGCGCACCATGGCGGTGACGGCCAGAGAGCCCTCATTGACGCCCCCATCGATGGCAATGTGCGAATGACAATCGATGATCCCCGGGATGATGTACTTGCCGGTGGCATCGATGATCTGGGCGTCGGCCGGCGCTCGGACGCGCTTCCCGACGGCGGCGATTTTCCCATCGCGAATGAGAATGGAACCGTTCTTGATCGTGCCCTTAGTCACGGTCATGATGGTCGCGTTTCGAATCAAAATGGCCCGGCCCGACGAGCGTCCCTCGGCGCGCGCCAGACTCGCCAACATGAACACCACGATAAGGACTTCCCAGCGAAAGGTGATCCTCATAGCCATGCTCCTTTCTGAGGCCGCGTTCCGGTGAAGGAGAACTCGCCCTGCCCTTGAACAGAGACCGTTCCCTTCATCGCGTTCCCTTCAATCGTCCCCTCGAACTCCACGTCCATCGATTGCCCCTGGACGTCGACGGTTGCCGTGAATCGAATGGTGGCGCCGCTGACCGTACCCTCGGTATTGGTCGTGCCGAACATACTGGTGAGCGTTCCGGTGATCTTGTCGCCCGCTTGCTCGAGCACGGCGGTCACCGAGATGGGTCCTTGAGGCGATTCAACGGTCAACTCCCACGTCCCCGACGCATCTACTGTGGGCTGTTCCTCAGCAGCTCCCGGCGTCTTTGGCGCCTCCTTCAACTCGATCTGACGACCGTCGATGAACAGGTGTGTGATCTTCGTCTTCCGGTCGAAGAGGTCGCCATCGGTGACCACCACATTGGCGATCTTGCCGACCTCGATGCTCCCCAGTTGTTCATCGACGCCGAAAATCTCCGCCGCATTAATGGTGAGCGCTTTGATGGCTTCCTCCTCGGGTAATCCCGCCTCGATGGCCTTGGCGGCGTTGGCCAGAAAATCCTTGGGATCATCCATGAATCCGGAGGTGAAGGCAAATTTCACGCCCGCGCGATAGAGGGCGGCGGGCGTTTGCGGCGCGCGGGCGCGGAGTCGAAGAACGCGCAGAGGAACGTCGGCCTGCGGATCCGCTCCCTTGGGTTGTGTGGGAAAGTTCAAACTGACGAGCACGGGAATTCCTCTCTCGGCCAGAAGCGCGGCAACGGCATATCCCTCGTGGGCTCCCGAAATAATGGCATTCAGGTTGAACTCATCGACCAATGCGATGACGCGACGAATCTCTTTCGCCTCGTTGGCCACGAAGACGACCGGCTCCTTGCCGTTGAGAACCGGCTGCAAGGCTTCCAGAGCCTTATCCCATGCCGGACGACGAATGCCGCGCTTGAGGCGTCGATACCGGCTCCACTCGAGTTCATAATGTCGTGCATCGTAGAGGGTCTGACGAATATAGGCTACGACGCCCATCAAAGAGCCGGGGAAGGTCCGAAATCCGCCGGTCCGATCGAATCCAATGTGCATGGCCACCGGCGACCGGATGACCATGCGTGCTGGTTCATCGCCAGCGAGATTGATGAGCGCGCTCTGGCCAATGAAGATGCCGCGGCGAGGAATGGTCAGTGCCGTCGTGATGCCCGCGCGATGGAATTTATCCAACCGGGCATCATCCGCCTGGAGCAAGGCGGCGGCCAGCCGATCGGGATGGAGGCTCGGCCGCTTAGACGGTGTCGGTGGCCTCGGCGGTCGCTCAGAAGCCTGGCCAGTTCGTCGTCGCGTTGCCGTCGGAAGCCGAAGAGCTACTTCGGCGTGGGCATCGATCAAGCCGGGATAGACGGTCAGACCGCGACCGTCGATGACCCGCGCGTCTTCGGGAACCTCGACGTGCTGGCCGACGGCCTCTATCAATCCATCGCGAAGGACGACCGTGCCCCTGCTCAGGACTCCGCTGGTCACCGTGATGATGCGCGCATCTTTGATGACATAAGTGAGCGGACCTCGAGGATAAACAATGGGGGCTACGACGACGAGAATGAGCCCCACTATGATCGCCCAAGGGACCGCCGACGTCGTCGGCGAACGGAATCGACGGAGACGTCTCATCGGCGCAAGAGACAGAGCGCGTTTTCGACTCATAAGGAATCTCCCTGGTTCAGTCAATGCTCTCACCACTCCTCCTCTCACAACATGCGCTGGTACTTTACCAAAAAGTTGCAAATTTTGGCAACCGGATTTAGACTACCCCCCAGCACAATGATGTCCATGTGGAAATTCATGAATCGATATGGAGCTTGGCTTCGCACCTCGATTCGTCTGGAGAAGAACATGCGCCGACGATCCGTCTCATTCATCCTGATATGGCTGATTCAGATGGCCGTGGCCCCTGGTCGCCTCGCACAACGAGCCACCGCTGTGGACCGGCCATCGAATGACCGGAAATACGAATCCCTCTTCCTCTCCATCCCCAGCGCCGAACGCGCTCGGGAGCATCTACGGTATTATACCAGCGTGCCTCATATCGCCGGTTCGGCCGAAGATCACCAACAAGCCATATACACTCGCGACCAGTTCCGCAAATACGGTATCCCGGCCGAGATCGTCGAATATCGCGTTCTGCTCGCCTATCCTCGACGCCGAGTCGTGGAACTCATTCGCCCGGAAGCTGCTCGATTCCGCGCCTCCTTGAAAGAGGATCCCATCGCCGAGGATCCGACCTCGTCCGATCCCCGAGCCGTGCCACCGTACAATGGCTACGCCGCCTCCGGCGATGTGACCGCCGAGTTGGTCTACGTCAACTATGGCTTGCCGGAAGATTACGAGACGTTGAAAAAGCTCGACATCGACGTCCACGGCAAAATCGTCATGGCGCGCTACGGACACAGTTTTCGCGGAATCAAGGCCATGGTCGCTGAGCAACACGGGGCGATAGGATTGCTTCTCTACTCGGATCCTGCCGATGACGGATACGTCAAAGGCGACGTCTATCCACAAGGACCCTGGCGACCGGCGTCCAGCGTGCAGCGAGGGAGCGTTCAATACCTCTCCATATATCCTGGAGATCCGCTCACCCCCGGCGTGGCCGCGACCACAGAGGCGAAACGGCTGGCTGTGGAAGAGGCCAAGAACATCCCTCATATCCCCGTCCAACCGCTCTCCTATCGCGACGCCCAGCCGCTATTGCGAGCGTTGGGCGGCCACAGCGCCCCCCAGGGCTGGCAAGGCGGTTTGCCCTTCACTTATCACACGGGGCCTGGGCCAGCCGTCGTCCATCTCGAGACGGAGATGGAGTTTCAGGTGAGGCCGATCTGGAACGTGATTGGGCGCATCGAAGGACAGCGCGAACCGGATCGCCTGGTGATCTTGGGGAATCACCGCGATGCCTGGGTATTCGGCGCCGTTGATCCCAATAGTGGCTCGGCCGCCCTGCTGGAAGTGGCGCGCGGATTCGGCGAACTCCTCAAGCGCGGCTGGCGACCGCGGCGAACCATCATTCTGGCCAGTTGGGATGGTGAAGAATTCGGGCTGCTGGGCTCGACCGAGTGGGTGGAGCATCACGCTCAGATGCTGCGGGCGCAAGCCGTCGCTTACATCAACCTGGATTCGGCCACCAGCGGCCATCGGTTCGGCGCCAGCGCGTCACCGAGTCTGGCCCGGTTGATCCGCGATGTCACTCGCGAGGTGACCGATCCAGCCACTGGCAAGAGCGTCTATGAAGCCTGGCGGCAGGCCCAACGAACCTCGCGTTCACAGGAAGCGACGACCGACCTCACCGAGCCGCGAGTGGGACCACTGGGATCGGGATCGGACTACACGCCCTTTCTGCAGCACCTCGGCATTGCCGCCGCCGATATCCGCTTTCGCGGCGATTACGGCGTGTATCATTCCATCTACGATAGCTTCCATTGGATGGAGAAATTCGGCGATCCCACATTCGCCTATCATCGAGCCGCCGCACAGATCTGGGGATTGATCGTCCTGCGCCTGGCCGATTCTCCCATCCTGCCATTCGATTACACCGAATACGGTCGAGAGTTGAAGCGCGCCCTTCAGGGACTGAACCTCCCGGCAGACGAGCACCATGAGCTCGACGTGGCGCCGCTTCGTCGGGCCATAGACCTCTTTGAGGCCGCCGCCATGATCGTCCAAGCGGAAGTCAGGCGAGCCACCCGGTCGTCCACCACGGAGCAGATGCGACGATCGTTGAATGATCGGTTGATGCTCACCGAACGCGCATTCATTGACACGGAAGGCTTGCCGCGCCGGCCGTGGTACAAACACGTCGTCTACGCGCCGGGACTCTACGCCGGGTATGCGGCTCGCGTGTTCCCCGGACTGGCTGAGGCTCTTGAAGATCGAAACTGGCCGGAAGCTCGCGCTCACATCAACCGGCTCGCCCGCCTCATCGAAGATGCCGCTCTCACCCTAGTCGGTCGGCGTTGAGGGCCCTCTCGGGAAAAATGTCTTCCTTCTGAAGGCGATTTCGTGTATGATTGCCTGGGGCGCAAGTGAGGAGGCGAAGTGGAAGGCACGTGATGGGCATGATCACCGAACCCGGCCAGTCATCACTCTCTTAATGATGTCGCGAGCGGACGTTCACCCGGGGAATCCCCTCCTACCTTGGGCTTGACATCCTGGCAAGGAGAATAAAGAGGCATGACCAAGGAGTCGACGATCCCCCCACAGCTCAAAGAGTCTGTGCTCGCCCGATTGGCTGCTCACGGACATCGATACATCGTATACGGCGTAGAAGAAGTCATCGGTCAATTTCGCGGACCATATCTGTATGTCTCCTACGTGGAGGAGAGCGTAGGCCTGCCCATCCAACGCCATCCCAGCCCGCTCTGTCGCTTGAGATACACGGGCGATCCCGAATACTGGGAATTCCAGATTTACAAGTACAGCGACGAGAGCTATGACAATGAAGGCGAATTCCCTTTCCTTGGCGGCACGGTGGAAGAATGCTTCGATGCCGCCGCGAGCCTGTACATTGCGGAATGTTTTCCGGACTTGAAGCCCGATTTGCCCTCCGATCAAGAGCTGATCGAATACGAACGAGGGAGCGGTCGGTTCGACGAGGTCTTCGGATGGGAACTCCAAGACGGGACGCTCCTGCCCGGTCCCGGAATGGTCCGTTATCTGATGAATCAACTCCTCGATGAGTGGCGCGAAGACGTCGAAGCGAAACCCATTCGATTGAATACGACGCTCCAGGCGGCATTGAACAAGCAACCGGGCGTGTGGATCGAGGCGATCTCCCAGGCGCTCGGGCTCACCGACGCCACCACGAAAAAGGAGCGCGTCAAAGCCATCGTCGCCCAGCTCCCCAGGCGGGGAACGCTCCGTGAAATAGTCGAGCATTTGCCCTTCGAATCCCGTCAAGCGCTACAGTATGTGATGGAACGAGGAGGATGGGTCGAGTACAACCAGCTGACGCAGCAATTTGGAACCGAAGAGGATGATGGATGGTTCTGGAATGAACAACCGCCGACCTCCGTGCTGGGTGTATTGCGGCTCCACGGACTGTTGTTTGTCGGCCAAGCGAACATCAAGGGACGACGGTGGAAAGTGGCGGTGATTCCCCAAGACCTGCGCCCCGTGCTCACAGAAATGTGGCCGGACAGAGCTTCATCACGGGCAGGATAGCGAGGAATCTTTTCATCCGATGATACAGGGAATTTTCGCCTCATGGACAAACAACAGATGGTCGCTGAGGAGAGGAGGCTATTTCACTTCATTCGAAAGGCCGCCAACCACACCAGATTCGCGCTCCCAATGTTTTCCAGGGAGTGAAGTGCCCCGGCAGGAATGAAGACCCGGTCTCCCGCGGCTAACTCGACCACTTCCCCACTGATGGTGACTCGCGCCCTTCCTGAAAGAATCCACACATACTCATCGACATCGTGGCGGAAATTACGCCACCGGCGCCCCGGCGGGTCAATCCACAACTCCGGCTCAAAGCCCTCCGCCCGGAGTTGCCTCTCGCACTCCAGTTGAATAGGCACTTTATTTGGCTTGGCCCAACGTTCGACTCGAACCGGCATTGACTCCTACTTGATTATAAACAAAAAACTTAAATCCGCAAGGGGAGCGATTTCCACCAACCCGACATCAACAAAAAATACGAATCCTTGACAGCATCGATCTCGGATTTGTATCTTAATTTGTTTGACGATTGAACGGAGATAAAACATGAAGCGGACGTATCAACCCAATAATCGACGGCGAGCGAAGACGCATGGATTCCGCGCCCGTATGAAAACGAGAGGGGGTCGAGAGGTGTTACGGCGGCGGCGAGCTAAAGGTCGAAAGCGACTGACCCCCCACCATTATTGATGCGACGGGATGAGCGGCTTACCAGAGCTGAACGGCTACGCAAGCGAGCGGAATTTCGCCGGGTTTATGATCGAGGCCAGCGATATCACTTCCCTCTGTTCACCGTTTTTGCTATTGAGAACGCGCTGGATAAAAGCCGCTTGGGCATCACGGTCACCAAGCGAGTGGGATCGGCCGTCAAAAGGAATCGCTGCAAGCGACTCCTCCGAGAGGTATTTCGACGAAACAAGTGGCGTTTTCCCTTCCCCACTGATATCGTCGTCAACGTGAAAACCTCCATGAGAGAAGCGACGTACGCGGAGGTGGAGGATCAGTTCTTGAGATTCATCGAGAAGCTGAGGGCCGATCATTCACGGTGAATCATGAATCAGATGATCAAACGCATCGCCACTTTCTTGATTGCGGCCTATCAATACAGCATATCACCGCTATGGCTACCGGCGTGTCGCTACTACCCGACGTGCTCGGAATATACCCGACAGGCGATCGAACGGTACGGGCTCTGGCGCGGGATCAGGATGGGAATCCTTCGGTTGTTGCGCTGTCACCCGTTTCATTCTGGAGGATACGATCCGCCCTACTGAAGGGCGACGTTAATCGAACCAGAGGAGATATCTTGAGGTGATGGAGAGAATTACGGAGTGGAGATCGGCCGTCGCCCTCTACTGATGCGAAGATGAGTATGGAGAAACGAGTTCTGTTGGCATTCATCCTTTCCACGCTCGTTTTGGCGGGGTGGTACTATTTTTTTGCTCCCCCTACACCGCACAACGTCCCTCCATCGGGTTCGTCGCCTCCATCCGCCGCGTCATCGGCGACGTCGCCCGAGGAAGGTTCGACGCCTCATCCGTCGGCGACCCAAGAGTCGACCCAGCGCCCCGCGCCATCTTCGGATGAGATAGAGCTTCCAGTCGGTGAAGGTGAACACCCCGAGCGCCGCATCAGCGTGGAAACCCCGTTCTGGCGGGGCACATTCTCCACCCACGGAGCAGTGGCTATCAGCTGGAACATCAAGCAAATCAAGACCGGCCCACGAAAAGAGATTCGAGGGGCCGACGGCGGTCCGCTGGAACTCATTCCTCAATCGGAGGAGGTGCTGAGAGAGTTGGGGGCTCCGTTTGCCCTCGTCGCGTCGGATGAAAGGCTCACCAGGTTGCTCAATTCGGTCAATTACGCCGTCTCCGAGCCGAGCGAGACGATTCACCTGACAGCATCCGAGCATCGAGAGGTGATCTTCACCTGGCGTGGGGCGGGCCTGGAAGTGTACAAGCGATTCGTATTCTACGGGGATCGATTCGATTTCCAATATTCGATAGACGTTCGTCGCCAGAATCAGCCGATTCCGGTGGAGATGGTCCTGGGTCCGAACTTCGGCGATCAAAGTGTGGTTCAAACGGGAGCTTATATCTCCGGTCCCGAGGTCGTCGTTGGCATCGCCGACAAGGCCCGACGATTCTCGGCCCGGAAGCTCTCGGTGGAGGAACTGAAGGGCCCTCTCGATTGGGTGTGTGCCGACGACAACTATTTCGCCCTCGCCCTCATTCCCACCGAGCCCCTGGAGCGCGTTCGTCTCCGCACGACGATGCGCAGGCTCGTGACGGACGGCGCGGAGGTGGAGAAACACTACATCGCCGCCATCGCTCCTCTCACCAACGGGCAGGTTCATACGATTTTCGCCGGACCGAAAGATCCCGAGATCCTCACCGAATTAGGCCGACGAGTGAATCGACCGAGCATCGAGCACATCATTCGCTACGGTTACATGTCCTCGGTCATCAAGCCGATCATCAATCAGGTTCTGCTCCCCATCCTTAATTTCACCTATCGGCTCATCCCCAACTATGGGGTGGCCATTCTGCTCATCACCTTCGTCATCAACATGCTCTTTTTCCCGCTCAAGTGGAAGTCCGCCGTCAAGATGAAAAAGGCCCAGGCGCTCCAGCCGAAGATGAAAGAGTTGCAGCAGAAGATAAAGAATCTCAAGAAAGACGACCCTCAGCTCAAAGAGCTGCAGATGGAACAGATGCGTCTCATGCGGGAGGCCAATCCCCTCGGCGGTTGCTTGCCCATGTTGCTGCAATTACCCGTCTTCTGGGCCTTCTTCATTATGCTCACCGTCTCGCTCGATCTGCGTCAGGCACCGTTCGTCGGTTGGATCAACGATCTTTCTTCTCCCGATAAGCTGTTCATCCTGGGCCACGAGATTCACGTGCTTCCCATTGCCATGTGCCTCTCCTGGATGGCTCAGACGTTCGTCATGCCGAGCCCCGCGCCAACCGATCCCACCCAGAAGGCTCAGCAGCGGATTCAAAAAGTCCTCATGGGCGTGCTCATGCCCGTCGCCTTCACCGTCTTTTTCTTCTGGCGCGCTCCCAGCGGTCTGGTCCTCTATTGGATGTTCAACAGCCTGGTCGGCGCCGGTCAGCAGGTCATCATTAATCGGATGACCCACGTCACTGCCCAGGAAAGCCCCGCCCCTAGCCCTCCCAAGCCACAGAGGGGGAAACCGAAAAAGGCCAAACGCGCGACGTGAACTCTGAAATGAAGACACGTCCCTCCAGTTCCACGCCCCGACCGGTCAACAGCTACCAGAGGCGGCGGGATACCTCGGGGTAATCACCGCAAGGCAACCTCACTTTCGCCGGTGAACGGCCACGGTGTATTCTTAATTATTCCGAGCATCATCAACTCGACATCATTGACCAGATATGGACGTTGAGGACACCATCAGCGCTATTTCGACAGCGATGGGTCGGGCCGGCATCGGGATCGTTCGGTTGAGCGGACCGCGGGCGCTCGATATCGCCGAACAACTCTTCCACACCCGAAGTGGCGCTCCCCTCTCGCCCAATCGGGCCCAATGGGGCGAGATCAGGGACCCTCAGTCCGGCGAACTCATCGATGAGGCGGTGACGACATTCTTTCGCGCTCCTCGATCTTACACCGGAGAGGATGTCGTCGAGCTCAGCTGCCATGGGAGTCCCGTGGTCCTCCAACGCGTCCTCGCCTTAACCACTCAACTGGGAGCCAGAATTGCCAAGCCCGGCGAGTTCACCCTGCGCGCCTTCCTCAATGGCCGCCTAGATTTGACGCAAGCCGAAGCCGTTCGCGATCTCATTGATGCACAAACCGTCTACCAGGCGAAGGTCGCCGCACGCCAACTCCGAGGCAGTTTCTCTCGGCAACTTCAGCCCATCAAAGATGCCCTCACCGATATGATCGTCCACTTAGAGACGGCCGTCGAGTTCGCCGACGAGGACGTCCATCCCCAGGACGTGGAAGCCATTGCCGCCAGACTCGATCGGGTCATCGCCCATCTGTCGGATATCGAACGCTCGTTCGGCTTCGGTCGTCTCATCCGCGAGGGGATTCAACTCGCCATCGTGGGTCGCCCCAATGTAGGTAAGTCTAGTATTTTCAATAAATTACTCGAAAAAGAGCGAGCCATCGTGACGGACATTCCGGGCACGACGCGCGATCTGTTGAGCGATGTCATCTCGCTCGACGGCATCCCCGTCCACTTGATCGACACGGCCGGAATTCGCCAGACCGCCGATCGCGTTGAGAGCATCGGCGTGGAGCGAGCGCGAACGGCCATCGCCGATGCCGATATCGTGCTCGTCATCCTGGATGGATCACAGGAGCTCACCGAAGATGATCGGGCCATTTTGGAAGAGACCCAACCGGCGCCCCGACTCATCGTCATCAACAAGAACGACCTTCCCTGCCGGCTGACACCGGAACGGATTCCGGCGGTCGCTTCAGGCTCTCCCTGGATTCGCGTCTCGGCCTTGACCGGCGCGGGGATAGATGAGTTGAGGCGAACCATCGTCGATTTCATCGCCTCCGGTCGCGCACCGGCGGCAGAAGATGTTATACTGACCAATGCGCGTCATCACGATCTGATCGTTCGCGCGATTCGAGCCTTGCGGGAATCGCAGGGAGCTTTGAAAGGAGGGTACACGGAAGAAGTGATCCTGGTTGGAATGCATGAGGCGCTCAGAGTACTTGGCGAGATCACCGGAGAGACGACGGTGGAGGACATCCTGGATCAGATCTTTTCGACATTTTGTATAGGGAAATGACGGGGCTCAATTTCGATGACCGGTTCGATGTGATCGTCGTGGGCGGCGGCCACGCCGGTTGCGAGGCGGCTTGGGCAGCGGCGCGCATGGGGTGCCGAACGGCCTTAGTGACCATCCGAATCGATCTCATCGCCCAAATGTCTTGTAATCCGGCCATCGGCGGGATTGCCAAGGGACATTTGGTGCGCGAGATTGATGCTCTTGGGGGGATCATGGGCGAGGTGATCGATCGTATCGGCATTCATTTTCGCCTGCTGAACCGTCGCCGCGGTCCGGCCGTCCAATCTCCGCGGGCTCAAGCTGACCGTAATGTTTATCGCGCCGAGATGCAGCGGAGGCTCAAGCAAGTGCCCAATCTTCACCTCGTGGAGGGCGAAGTCGCAAATTTAATTATCAGAGATAGAAAGATTTATGGAGTCGAACTCGCCGATGGTCGTCGCCTGGGCGCTCAAGCCGTGGTCATGACCACGGGAACATTCCTGAACGGCCTCATTCACATTGGTCAGACGACGTTCAGGGCCGGGCGTTGTGGTGAACGAGCGTCTCTTCGACTCGCCGAGGCGATTCGAAGTATGGGATTCCGCGTTGGCCGGTTGAAGACGGGGACGCCACCGCGACTGGACGGCCGAACGATCGATTTCTCGGTGGCCGAACGCCAACCCGGGGACGATCCGCCAGTGCCATTTTCCTTCCTTACGGAGAAGATCTCGCAGCCTCAGATCGACTGCTACATCGTCTATACGAACCACGCCGTCCATGAGGTCATCAGGAAAAATCTCGATAAGTCACCACTTTACAGTGGAAAGATCGTCGGCATTGGTCCCCGCTACTGCCCTTCCATTGAGGATAAGGTGGTGAAGTTCCCCGACAAGGATCGCCATCAGATCTTCCTCGAACCGGAAGGCTATCACACGAACGAGATTTACCCTAATGGTCTCTCGTCGAGTTTGCCCGTGGACGTTCAACTGAAACTAGTTCGCGCCATCCCCGGCCTGGAACGCGTCAAATTCATTCGACCCGCCTATGCGATCGAGTATGATTTCGTCGATCCCACCGAGCTTCACCCTTGGCTGGAGACGAAACTGGTCGAGGGACTGTTCCACGCCGGACAAATCAATGGAACGACCGGCTATGAAGAAGCGGCGGCTCAAGGGTTGATGGCGGGAATCAATGCCGCGTTGAAAGTGCACCGCCGGGAGCCCCTGGTTCTCAAACGGAGCCAGGCATACATCGGCATTTTGATCGATGATTTGGTGACCAAAGGAGTCGATGAACCCTATCGAATGTTCACCTCGCGGGCTGAGCTGCGATTGCTCCTCCGTTACGATAATGCCGATACGAGACTCACAGAGATAGGGAGGGATATCGGGTTGGTCCAGGACGAGCGGTATAGCGCGTTCGTAGCTAAGCAGAAGCGACTGAAGGAATTGAGAGCATTCTTCGCCGACATGAAACTCTCTCGACGGACTCCGGGAATCGAGCGACTCCTCGCCGAGACGGGAATCATCATCGACCAACCGACGCCGATCTCTCAGCTCCTTCGCCGCCCCGAGATTCAATCCCAGCATATCCTCCCCTTCCTCCCCGAGCATCTGGCTCGACGCCTCCGGCCTGGAGAACTCGATGTCGTGGTCAATGATTTGAAATACGAGGGCTACGTGAATTCTCAACGGCAATTAGCCGAGAAGTTGGACAGGGCTGAAGCAGAGGTCATCCCCGAAGACCTCGATTACCGGGCTATCGACGGACTTTCGCGAGAGATGATCGAAAAATTCATGCACATTCGCCCGCGGACATTAGGGCAGGCGCGTCGCATTCCCGGCGTGACGCCTGCGGCCATCTCACTGCTTCACCTTCACATTCGACGACGAACGCGCCGTGAATGATCAGCTTCACAATGCTGAACGTGTGGCATTCGCCCGCGCGCTCGAAGAACTGCAGCCGGCCTTCGGCCTTCGTCTGAATGAACGCGTCATCTCCCAGCTCGTCGCTCACTATGAACTGCTCGGCGAATGGAACCGGCGGATGAACTTGACCTCTTTGATCGATCCGGTGGAAGCGGCGCGGTTTCACTATTTGGAATCCCTTTACGCCACTCGGCATTTCCAGCCCCAGATCCGATCGGTGATCGATGTGGGCTCGGGAGCTGGCTTCCCCGGCTTCCCCATCGCCATCTTCGTTCCGACGCTGCGGGTGGTGCTAGTGGAGAGTCAGATGCGCAAGGTGGTCTTCTTGCGGTTGGCCGCGCGACGACTGGGGGTGAAAAATCTCTCGGTCTTTCACGGTCGATTTCAAGAATATCCATCGCGGGATTTCGACGCCATTCTCTGTCGGGCACTGGATCGATTCCAGGAGCAACTGCCCGAACTCCTCCGGTTGGGATCGGCCGCCGAGCAGATCCTCATCTTCGCTGGCCGTGAACTCGCCAAACAGTGCCGGGTTCTGAGCCGCGATCGATGGCGCGTGACCCAACATACCATTCCCCTCTCCCGACGCCGAGTGCTCATCTCATTACGCCCGACCGGTTTCACGTGGAACGACACCACCTCGTCCATTGAGGGTGGGAATACGATCGGTTTCACGTGAAACACCGCCAGCGATACGACGTCAGGAATGCGGTGGGGGTCTCAATTTTTCCTTTCAATTTCGCCCAATTTATGATATTGTTGGGGGCAGAGGAGTCCTGGTATGGGACGAATCATATCTATTGCCAATCAAAAAGGCGGGGTAGGGAAGACGACCACGGCCATCAATCTGGCCGCCACGTTGGCTGAATCGGGAGCTCGCGTTCTGTTGATCGATCTCGATCCACAGGCCAATGCGACGTCGGGCCTGGGTATCAAGCGCCATACGCTGACCAAAAGCATGTATCACGTCCTCATCTTCAACGAACCGATTCAATCCGTCGCCCAGCCTACTGATCTGGCCAGCCTGGAGATCTGCCCGGCCGAGCGAAACCTGGCCGGTGCCGAGGTGGAAATGGTCGCTCTCGAACGGCGGGAATATATACTCAAGCGTGCGCTCGATCCCATCAAGGAAGACTACGACTTCATCATCATCGATTGCCCGCCCTCACTCGGACTGCTCACGTTGAATGCCCTGACGGCGGCCGACTCCGTCCTCATTCCCATTCAGTGCGAGTATTTTGCTCTTGAGGGGGTGTCAGAATTGTGGGATACGTTGGTCCGTATACGACATAACCTCAATCCCAGGTTGTCAATCGAGGGATTCCTGCTCACCATGCACGATGAACGCACGAACCTCTCCAGTCAAGTGGTGGGTGATCTGAGAGATTTCCTCGGTTCACAGGTATTTGAGACGATCATTCCCCGCAACGTTCGACTGGCGGAGGCTCCGAGCTACGGAAAGCCCATCATCCTCTACGACCAACGATCGCGAGGTGCTGAGAGTTATCGAAATCTGGCAAGGGAGGTGCTATCAAACCATGACAAGAAGAGCGCTCGGCAAGGGGCTTAGTGCGTTGCTCGGCGAGACGCGGACTCGCGAAGGGCAGCTCATGGAGATCGATATCGACCTCATCGATCCCAATCAGTACCAACCCCGCACTCGCTTCGATTCGGAAAAACTGGCCGAATTGGCCCAGTCGATCCGGCAAAACGGGATCGTTCAACCATTGCTCGTGCGACGCAATGGCTTCCGCTATCAACTCATCTCCGGCGAACGCCGCTGGCGCGCCGCCCAGATGGCCGGTCTCACCAAAATTCCCGCAGTCGTTCATGACATCCCCGACGACAAGGTCCTGGAACTCTCGCTCATCGAGAATATTCAACGAGAAGATCTCAATCCCATTGAAGAAGCCTTCGCTTTTCAAAGGCTCATCGATGAACTCGGTCTCACTCAAGAAGAAGTCGCCCGCCGCGTCGGGCGAGATCGGACCTCAGTCACCAATTACCTCCGTCTCCTCAAATTGCCCGAGGATATTCAGAGGCTGGTGGAGGAGGAAAAGCTCTCCATGGGCCACGCCAGGGCTCTCCTCGGTCTTAACTCGGTCAAATTACAGCGCCAACTGGCGCGCCAAGTCGTCAAGAAGGGTCTCTCAGTGCGCGAAACCGAGCGAGCCGTTCAGAAGCTCAACCGGACGACGACCGAGAAACGCTCACCGACCTCGACCCATCCCATCACGTTCGATGCCAACTTAAAAGCCGCCGTAGATAAGCTCAGCGGAAAGCTGAACACGCGCGTTCGCGTCGTCCCAACATCCCGTGGCGCCAAACTGGAAATCGAATTCTACTCAGATGCCGATTTCAACCGAATTTACGAGCTCATCATGCAGAGAGGAACGTGATAACGCCGATGAGATTCCGTCGATCAAAGCCATTAGAAGTGAAAGGATTCCTCGATGACGGTACGGAGATCATCGGAGACTTGAAGTTCTCCGAAATCCTCCACTTTCATGGGAAACTCAAAGGCCGCATTCTCTCTGACGGCGAGCTCGTCGTCGGCGAGAACGGTATCATTGAAGGCGATATCGAGGTCGGTATCCTCATCTTGAGCGGTACTCTCCATGGAAATATCGTCGCCAAACAAAGAGCCCACTTATTGAGTACGAGTCGCGTTTATGGCGACATTCGTACGCCCATCCTCAAAGTGGATGAAGGAGCCACCTGGGAAGGCACGATAAGTACAACTCAGTCAATGACGGAAAGTGAAAAAAAGGATGAGGTTCACGCCGGTCAACACAAAGCCGAAGGAGCCCAAACATATTGAGGAGGAAACGCTTATGATGACCGATGAAAAGCATCAGCGGGAAAATGGACCAGAAATCAGCCAGATGGAGGCCACCGGATCACCTCCCGCGAACGAACCGGAAGAAAACGAGGACATCACCTATCACGCGGTGGAAAAAGAGGGGGTTATCACCGCGATATGGGAGATGAAGGGAAAAAAGCATCTGAGAACCATCGATCCTCGAAGTGAGGAAGGCCGACGTATCCTCGAAGCATATAAGCCCTCTGAAAAAGCAGAATAGCTTCCCTCATTTTCGCTCCACTCAGCTTCTGCCTTCCAGAGTGTTGGTTCATGGAACCAACCTCGCGTTCCTCTCCTATTTTTTTTTTAGCTCGCGCATCCTCTGCGACCTGTGGATTTTCCTTGCCAAAAATCCCATCTTGTGGTAATCTAGGATGGGTTTTCAACAGGATAAGTTATTGTTTAAATTACAGTTATGTTTTTAAAGTGGCTTTTGAGCGAGAACTGTGATTATCTGTGGAAAAACTGTGGAAAAAATAGATTAGTCGTTGATTTTCAACATCTCATGAGCGAGAACCGATGGCTCTATTTTTAATCTTACAAGGCGAATTTAGAACCAAGTTTTCGATGAGGGAGTAAAAGTATGGCTGTGGCAACCTGGGAGTCGATCTTATCGGCGATAGAGAAGAGGATCAACCACCAGAGCTTCAGTGCTTGGTTTCTGCCCATGGAGTTCAAGGAGTTCAAGGATAATTACATCGTCGTGGAAGTGGCCAATGAAATGTTTCGCGATTGGGTGGTGGACAACTACATGGACGTCATCCGAGAGGCGCTCCAGGAGCTCAATCTGGGCCAGTGCACCTTCAAGTTCCTCATCAAGGGGCAGGATGAGGCGCCCTCTTCCACTTCCTCGCTCTCGATTGAAGAACAGGATAGGGAGCGGTCAGTTTTTCTCCTCGACGAAGAGTTTGCGCCACCGGCGGCGCGATTTGTCGACATCGAGCCGGTCGAACTCCCGTTGAATCCGAAGTATACGTTTGATACCTTCGTGGTGGGTTCGTCAAATCAGTTCGCCCATGCTGCAGCGATGGCGGTTGCTGAATCTCCATCAAAGGCTTACAATCCACTCTACATCTACGGAGGAGTCGGACTGGGGAAGACGCATCTCATGCATGCCATCGGGCACGCTATCCGTTCGCGAAACAGGCACTTGCGGTTATGCTACATCTCCTCCGAACGATTCATGAACGAGTTGATTAATTCCATCCGGTACGACAAGACGTTGAGCTTTCGAGAGAAACACCGCAATATCGACGTCTTGTTGATGGATGATATCCAGTTTCTGGCGGGCAAAGAACGTACACAAGAAGAATTTTTCCACACGTTCAACGCCCTTTACGATGCTCAAAAACAGATCGTCATCACCAGCGACTGTCCGCCCAAGGACATACCGACATTGGAAGAAAGGCTTCACTCGCGATTTGAATGGGGATTAATCGCCGATATCCAACCTCCCGATTTAGAGACCAAGGTCGCTATTCTCAAGCGCAAAGCCGAGCAAGAAAAGATCGACTTGCCGGACAGTGTGGCTCTTTTCATTGCCAGCAAAATAAAATCGAACATCCGCGAACTGGAAGGAGCACTAGTCCGGCTGGTCGCTTATTCGTCTTTGACCGGCTCTCCGATCAATTTGAGCTTGGCTCGAGAAACTCTCAAGGGGATCATCGAAGAAGATGACAAGCACATCACCATTGAGTTGATTCAGAAAGTGGTGGCCGATTACTACGGGTTACGGGTCTCGGATCTGAAATCGAAGAACAATTCGCGCAGTATTGCCGTGCCCCGCCAGATCGCCATGTATCTCTGCAAGCGACTGACAAAAGCGAGCTTACCAGAGATAGGGAGGGAATTCGGTGGCAAGCACCATACGACTGTATTGCATAGCTACAACAAAATCAACGAGTTGTATGAGAAGCAAGAAGATTTCCACAGAATCATCAACAACCTAATTGCTAGATTTTAAAATGATTAACATACTTTTCCACAGACCCCCCCTGTGGATAACTTGTGGAAAAAAATTTATGGCTTCCAGAGGAAAAAGTTTTCCACAGATTTTCGAGTTTTCCACATTTCATCCACAACGATTTCCACAGGGTGTTGACTTGCTTCTCACTGAAAAAGCACAGGTTACAAAATTCATCCACTTTTCCACAGGCCCTACTACTATTACTACCTTATTATATTGTAATTTTTTTACTAGCACTCGTAAAAAGGAGAAGAAAAGACCATGCTAGAATTGAAATTGAACAAAGCAGATTTCCAAAGGGAGCTCGGACTCGTTCAAACGGTCATTGAAAAACGTCACACAATCCCCATTCTCTCCCACATTTTGATCGAATCGACCGAAAGCGGCATTGTTCTCTGCGGGACGGATCTCGATGTGAGTCTTCGGACCGAGTGTCCCGCCGAAGTTTTGCAGGAGGGAAGTCTCACCGTCCAAGCCAGGAAGCTGTTCGAGATCGTCCGAAACCTGCCGGAAGCGGAAATCCATCTCAAAGGGGAAGAGAATCATCGGGTGAGCTTAGAGTGTGAGCGGTCGCGGTTCAAGATCGCTGGCCTTTCGCGAGAGAACTTCCCGGAGATTCCCCTCTTCCGGGGAGCGCGACTAGCTATTCCCTCCGATGTTTTCAAGACGGCCATCGAACGAACCATTTTTGCCACCACCCAGGAGGAATCGCGGTACGCGTTGTCCGGCGTTCAGATGGAGGTCTTCGACGATGGTCGGTTGAGGTTGGTCGCCACCGATGGGCACCGGCTGACGTTCATCGAAACGAAGATAGAATTGCCGGAAGGATTCGAAGGGATGAAGGTGTTGATCCCCAAGAAAGCTTTGGCCGAATGTGCGCGATTGATCTCAGAGTCTGATGAATCGGTGGAACTGGACACTGATGAGAATCACATTTATTTTCGCGTCGGTCATCGTCAACTGGTGTCCCGTCTGCTTGCTGGGCAATTTCCCAACTATGAGATGGTGTTGCCCAAGGATAATCATCGGATTGTTCAGCTGAGCAGTGAAGCTTTCGCGGCGGCGCTGAGGCGCGTTTCGTTAGTCAGCGATGATCGGAGTCATGCCGTGCGGTTGATCGTGAGTCCTGGACGAATCGAGTTGAGCTGTCAACGAGCTGACGAAGATGAAGAGGCCAGAGAAGATGTACTTGCCAGTTATGAAGGCGAAGAATTCGAAATCGGGTTTAACAGCCAATACTTGCTGGACTACTTCGCGGTGGCTCCGTCAGGAGATGCGCGACTGGAGTTCAAAGACAGCCAAGGGCCGGCATTGATTCGTCCAGAGCAGGATGATTACGACTATCGGTATGTTGTCATGCCAATGAGAATTTAATCGGTCGCTGAAGGAGTCGACGTGAGGGATGGACTGAGGCAGGAGACTTCTCAAGATGCCGTCCCGTGCGCGCCTAGCGGTCAGCTTCGGCCTTCTCAGCGACAGGGGGCGTCTCTGCCGGAGTCGATTTTTCGCGCCGGTCTTCTAATTGAGCTTCTGACATTCCCTTCTTGAAAGACCGAATACTTTGACCAAGGCTCTGAGCGAGTTCCGGCAATCGCCGCGCGCCGAAGAGGAGAAGCAAGATCACCAAAATCACAATTAATTCTGGAAAACCTAATTGACCAAACATAATCAATTCGCCCTCTTTTTCTTTACTGTCAACATCGACAAATTCTAAACCTTCCCCTCACCGAAGTCAATGATGATAGATGATGCGCGCGGCATTGTCGTTTCTGTCCTCTGGTGCGCCTTCATCGTGATGAGTATAAACTCGTTCTTGGTTCACCCCAGGTGGTTATGTTAAACTTGTCTTGGCGGGAGTGTGAATTAGAGCACCTCTTCAAACGAGGATAAGAACTAAGAAGAGGAAATGGTGTAGGCTGTGTTTTCAATGACGGAACGTAGTCGGTCATAGTGAGACGCGCCAGATAGAGCGTCATACAATTATAGCTCGTTCATGAACAGGGGGGATGTAACCTTTCATTTCGCCAATGAGCCGAGGGAATCCGAGTGTGAGGGTGAGAGAACTCTCTAACATCCAGTTGGTGCAAGTGTGTGCTCGAGAGTCCCAGAATGAAGCGGCTTGGGATGAGTTCGTCAACCGTTTCGATCGGCACATCACCGTCAACGTCATCCGGATCCTTCGAACCAATGGCGAGCAGTCACTTTCCCCGGAGTTGGTCGGTGATCTCGTTCAGCAAGTCTATGTCCGGCTCTTAGAAAACGATCGTCGAGTCCTCAAAAAATTCAGGGGAGAGCATGAGAGATCAATCTTCGCCTATCTGACCAGGCTGACGACGACCGTTGTATTAGATTACCTGCGCCATCGGTCGGCGGGAAGGCATCCTCCCGAATTGATCTCTTGGACGGAGGTCGAACATCGTTTGGGAGATTCCCTGGAGGCGATTTTCTTTTCTCTCTCTTCGTCTGGTTCATCCTGCTTTGAAGATCAACTCGATGATGGAGTGACTCTCAGAGATATTGTTGCTCGGTTACAGCATGTTCTTGAGGGAGAGCACAAACGACGCGATATTTTGATCTTCGTTCTCTATGTGTTTGACGGATTGACGGCGGAAGAAATTGCTACCCAGCCAGGCATCGAGTTGACGCCGAGCGGCGTACGTTCGGTCTTGGTCCGCCTCAAGGAGAAATTGAAGAAGCATATGGAAACAGGGGCCGGTTCCCAGCCAGCCGAAAATTTCTCCGACCGGTGAACGCCACTGATATCCACAGTGTGAAGACACGAAAGAGCCAGACATTCATCCGAGCCAGAGGAATGCTGTCTTATCGACGAGTGAAGAGACCCTATCGATTCGCATCTTGATAGGGGTCGCAATCGATGGCATGTTGTCCATCGAAAGCAGATGAAGGGCTCTCAGTCTCGGCTATCCTCTCGCTAAGGAAGCTCATCATCTCGGTCGAGGGCGCCAGCCAACGGATGCGCCATATGACCAGAGTTCCAGCAATCAGAACGATCGTGGCCAGGACTCCTCCTTCGGGACCATAGGGTCCTCCGGTGAGCCACGTTGGGCCAGTCTGCGTTGATTCCAGGAGCGGCGATGAGGCCATCCCTTGGAGCCCGCTCACGCTGAGGCCAAAGATGGAGTTCATCGTCCAATTCCACGACCAATGAAGGCTGGTCGGAAGCCAAAGGCTCCGCGTCTTCAAGTAAGCGACGGCCAGCCAGACGCCCGCCAGCACCGTGTTGATGAGAGCCAAGGGGGAGACGTGGGGATTACCAGCGTGAACGATGCCGAACAATGTAGAGGTGATGAGCACTGGCCAGATGGGAGGAAGATCCCGAAGCAGCGTTTGCAATGGATACCCACGAAACGTCAATTCTTCGAATGCGGCCGCCAGGTTGAAAAACGCCAGTCCGATGAGGAGACCAGAGGCGATTTCATTGCCCGGAGCGTGGGACCATCGAAGAGAGACCATTCCCGCCGCCCACTCAATGCCGACGATGATGGCGATCATGGCCGCCGCCATCCCCGTGCCCACGAGATAATCGCGCCACCATCGGCGGTGAAAATAGTAGCCGATGGACCAAAAGGGGCGCCTATCCAAAAAACGAAGACAAATGGCGGTGGCGATGAGAATCGAGGCCATCAAGAACGCGTAACCAATGAATAATTTTCCCGAGCCCGCCGTGCCTTCCGGCGCGAGATTCAACTTCCCCAGCAGAAAGAGAGCGCTCCCCATGAGCAGAATGAACAGGAAAGCCAGCGATAGAGCGAGGAGAAAAAAGACGATGACCCGCCAACCCGAGCGGAGCGTCTGCCGTCGAGGATTGATGAACACCGTTTGCCAACGGGCTGTGATCATTGGGGACTCAAGTATTGGGGCAGGGAAGTGGATTTGTCAATCGGTCGCCAGCCGGAACGCAGGGTTCGTCACTCTTGCTTTCTCATGATCGCTTCACGAATCGTGATCCACGTACTTCTTGCCCTGGAGAGATTCTGGCAGGCAGTCCATTTCACCTTCGGGATCACCGGGCTCGTAATCGTGAGCGTACTTATAGCCTCGGCCATAGCCGAGCTTTTTCATTAACTCAGTAGGGGCATTTCGCAGGTGCAGGGGGACGGGTTCGCGGAGGCTTTCCAGAGCATCTTTCTGAGCTGCCTGATAGGCTCTCAGCACGGCGTTGGACTTCGGCGCGCGGGCCAGATAAATCGTCGCTTGCGTCAAAGCCAGTCGAGCTTCAGGGAGTCCCACCGCTTGCACGGCTTGAAACGCCGCCACCGCTTGGACCAAGGCTTGAGGGTCGGCCAGACCAATGTCCTCTGAGGCATGAATGACCAGTCGCCGAGCGATGAAGATGGGATCTTCGCCCGCTTCGATCATCCTGGCCAGCCAGTAGACCGCTGCGTCAGCGTCGGAATGGCGGATGGATTTGATGAAGGCCGAGATCAGATTGTAATGTTCCTCGCCGCTTTTATCATAGAGCAGAATGGAGCGTTGTAACGCTTCTTTCAACGCTGCTTCGTCCACCACGCTCGTTCCATCGGGTTGTTTCCGGCTACAGGTCACGGCCAGTTCAAGCGTGTTCAACGCCACGCGCGCATCGCCCGAGGCATAGATGGCAATGGTTTTTAACACCGCTTCGTCTATGCGAACCTTCTCTCGGCCAAGTCCTCGTTCCGCATCGGTCAGGGCGCGCTTCAGAATGGTGATGATGTCCTCGACCGAAAGAGGGTGAAGGACGAAAACCTTCGACCGCGAGAGCAGAGCCGAGATGACCTCGAAGGAGGGATTCTCCGTCGTCGCGCCAATGAAGATGACATCGCCTCGTTCGACGAACGGAAGGAAGGCATCCTGTTGAGCTTTGTTCAAGTGATGGACTTCATCGATGAACAGGACGGTCCGGCGATGTGCGCGTTGCCGAAGTTTTCTGGCCGCCACCATGACCGATCGAATCTCTTTAATCGATGCCAGGACGGCGGAAAAGGCGACGAAGTGGGCATGAGTGTGATGAGCGATGATGCGCGCCAACGTCGTTTTTCCGCTACCCGGCGGTCCCCAGAGAATGAGCGAGGTCAACCGATCCGCTTCGATCATGCGTCGGAGCGGTTTGTCGGGGCCGACCAGGTGATCCTGGCCGACGAACTCGTCCAATGTGCGTGGACGCAGGCGATCGGCAAGCGGCGACTCGGGCGTCGATTCCGAGGGATCGCTCCGTGGCTCGAACAGATGAAGCTCCTCGTCCATACTCACCAATTATTTCATACATCTTCGCTCAGCCCAAATCATTTCACGAGCTCGTGAGACGACACCGCTGGCGAAAAAATGGTTGCATTTCATCTCGATTTGGTGTAGGAGTAAAAGGGTCCTCAGTACAGCGGATTGGCTGAGGGATATATGTGCAAACTTCTTCTGAGGAGGGTTGACCATGTTGATCAAGAATATTCTCGTTTTGTTAGCCGGTTTCACCATGTTAACGCACGTAAGCATGGTTACTGTACGACCAGAGAGCTGGTATCCCGGTTCTGGTCGCCAGAGAGGAGGTGAGCCATCGCTTTCCGAGCGCTCGATCTCGCTCGACCCGTGGCGTCGTTCGCGTGAGCGGCCACCACTTCCATTCACCCCTCGGCTTCAGCCGGGATATCGCAACTCGGGAGATGCTTGGTTGTTGACGTCGCCTCAATTTGAGGCGCTGTCCGGCGCCGCTCAAAATTACTTGCTGAGGAAATACGGCTTGCTCCCGAGTTCGGTCTCGGAGGCAAGACCCGGTGGTCCAACGTGGAGGGCGGCAGCCAGTATGGCTCAAACCTCGCCGTCTGGTGGAGATATCAAAGTGAATGATCCGGTCCAGGATATCGGCGATCGCGTCCAGAATGAAACCTCTAGTGCGGCATTCGGATCAAACATTGTAGTCGGTTATAACGATGGGAGCAGGGTAGGAGGTATCTCGGCGCTCAGTTTTTCTACTGACGGAGGACGTGAGTGGACGGAGACCCACATACCCGCTTACCCGGGCGGTCAAACGTTGGGCGATCCCGTCGTCGCCGCCGGCCCGGACGGCGAGTTTTACTACGCGACGCTAGCCGTCAATCAGTTGGGCATCTCCACGGTGGGCGTGACCCGTTCCGACGATGGCGGCGCCACCTGGTCGCCGCTGGTGGACGCCAGTCTGGGAGCGAGCGGCCTCGGATCGTTTCAGGACAAAGAGTGGTTGGCGGTGGATACGACCGACAGTCCTTATCGCGGCAATGTGTATGTGAGCTGGACCCGTTTTGGGCTGGGCGATCGAGCCATTCTCTTTGTCCGTTCCACTGATCGGGGGGAAACCTGGTCCGATCCCATCACATTGTCGCGTTCCGGCACCTTCCCTCAGGGATCGTTCATCGCCGTGGGCCCTGACGGGGAGGTTCACGTCGCCTGGCAGGAAGGGCGGCTCATTCGCGTATCGAGTTCGACCGATGGTGGCGTCACGTTCCGGCGTCCGGCTATCGCGGCGGGCTTGGATAACTTCGTAATACCTCCCCTCAACGGTGGTTTTTTCTCCGTATGGCACTTTCCCAGCATGGCCGTGGATACGAGCGATGGTCCTCACCGAGGGACGATCTACATCGTGTTCAACATGCGAGGTGAAGGTCGGGATGCGTCAGATATTTTCCTGGTGAAGTCCACCGATGGTGGCCGACGATGGTCTCGTCCTCGCCGCGTCAATGATGACGCCACAGAGGCCGATCAGTGGATGCCTTCGGTGGCCGTCGCGCCCGACGGGACGGTGGCCATCATGTGGTATGATCGTCGGAACGATCTGGAGAGCGACTCGCTCATCGATGTCTATATGACGACGTCGACCGACGGTGGAGAATCGTTCGCGCCCAATCGGCGCATTACCAGCGGCAACTGGATGTTGGTCCCCACGCCGCTGGATTTACGATTCGGGTACCATGGCGATTACAACCAGATGGCCGCCAGTGCGTCGCATTTCGTCTTGAGCTGGGGCGATGATCGAGAGGGCGATCCTAATGTATTCGTCCGAGTCGTGCCCATCACCGATGGAGCTCCTTCGCCCGACTTCACTCTCTCCAGCAAGACGCTGTTGCGCAATATTGTCGCTGGCCAATCCACGTTTTTCGTCATCGGAAGCTCGGCTCGAGAGGGGTTCGATGAGCCGGTGAGTTTGACCGCCTCTCCGGAAGTCCCTGGTCTGTTTTACACCTTCTCATCCGAGAGCATCGTGCCGGGCAGCGACGTCGTCCTCACCGTAGAGACGGCGACCAACATCGAACCCGGAACCTACCTCATCACCATCACGGGCCGGGCCGGAGGGATCGAGCATACGACCAATCTGCGACTGGCCGTCTACTCTGGTGAAGGCCTTCGACAACCGCCGCGGCTCGTCTCGGAAAGTTCGGCGGGCGCGACCGATCCCTCTGTTGCTATTGACCCAGCGGGTACCATTCACGTCGTTTGGGAGGAGCTGGATCGAGGTTCAAACCACACGATCATCATGTATTCTCGGCGAGAGAGCGTCACGGGCCGGTTCGCCAGCCCCATCAGGCTCTCCGATCCGGCGCTCGTGGCGTCCGACCCGACGATCCAAGTGGATGACCGCGGAACGATCAATGTGATGTGGACCCAGCGCCAGCCTGGTTCCGGATTTCAAGACGTGTTCTTGAGCCGCTCGACCGATGGGGGAGAGAGTTTCTCCGAGGCGGTGAACGTGTCTCAAACGATGAGCAGTCGAGTCTCAGCTTCTGCTCCTGCGCTGGCCGTCGATGGAGATGGAAATATTTACGCTTCGTGGACGCAATCGGATCTCAGCTCTGGTTCTCTTTTGGAGGATGTATATTTCCGTCGCTCGACCGATGGGGGAGAGAGTTTCTCCGAGGCGGTGAACGTGTCTCAGGTGCCCGACTCCAATATCCGGGCATTTTCCTCTTCTATCGCCGTCGATGACGAAGGCAACATCAATCTCCTCTGGACACAGCTTGATTTCAATGGCTTCTCTGAGAACATCTTTCTCAGCCGCTCCACCGATGGGGGAGAGACATTCTCTGCAGCGGTGAACCTTACGCAGTTCGAGAATGCGTTCATCCAGGCGCTGGGGGCTGTTCTGGGCGTCGATGGGATGGGGAACATATACGTCGCTTGGACGCAGCTCGATTTCGACAGAGGCGGGCAGGATGTGTACTTCAGCTTCTCTCAGGATGGGGGAGAGACGTTCACCGATCCGGTGAACGTCTCTCGAACCGATCGCCTGGGAGCAATCGTGACGGGCATCGCGGCTATGACTATCCAGGGAGAAGGGGATGATCCATCTGAGACGCGCATCTTTCTGGTGTGGACCGATACCTCGGCGAACAACTACGAAATCTTCTTCAGCCGCTCGATTGATGGCGGACAAACCTTCTCTAAACCCGTCAATGCCTCTGGTACGCTTGGATTCTCTTTCGATCCGGACGTGGCCGTGGCTCGCGATGGGCGCATAGCGATCGTGTGGGATGATGACACGGATGGCATTGGCCAGATCTTCCTCAACCTCAGTTCGGGATCGTGAGGGATTCCCAACTCGAGGAAGGGCGATGGGCGCTGCCGTCGCTCATCGCCCCATTGAGAGATCGTGATCGCATCCCCCGGTTGAAATAGTCATGAATGGACGAAATCGACTTGCGTTTGAACCGGGCTTGATGCTGTAATCAGGCCTCCGGTGTAGGTGGTCCGTTGTTCATCACTGGTCAGAGATCCCCTGTTGGCCAGGATGCGACTCTCTAATGACGGACGGATGACCACGGACGACCGACCGTGAAGCAAATCTGAGATGCGTTATGAACGACGTATCGTGTATGACACCATCACACTCTAGGAGGAGGACTATGCCATTCACGTTCACTTCTCGCTTTTTCCTAGGACTGGCATTAACCGTAGCTTTGTTCATCCCGTTATTCGCGCCGGTGGCGTCTCAGACCAAAAGGACAGAGGCGCTTCATGTGGAGCAGTTCCTTCGTCATGGTCGGGAATGGATTCTGGCCGACGATGATATTCGGCGGCGACAGGATGTGGTCCAACGCCGGGGACCGACGAAACAGCAGTTGGACGCCGTCGAGCGCCTGAAGCGCCGGATTCGAGGACTGGAAGTTCGCTTCGACCAGGTGACTGGCATTCCACGGCATCTGTTCAGCTTGACGCAGCGCCTGACGCCGCCTCGATCGGATGATCCGGTTCGTATCGCGCGGGAATTCTTGGCCTCGAACAAAGAACTCTTCCGGTTGACCGATGAAGAGATCGGCGCTCTGGTGGTGGCCAAACGCGAGCGCACGGCGCACAACGGCGTCACCCACCTGGTGTTCAAGCAGTTTTATCGCGGATTGGACGTCTTTCAAGGGCACATCAAAGTCAATCTCGATCGAGACGGACGAATTCTCTCGGTGAGCGGAAAGTATTTCCCCGGCCTGGTGGCGCCGTTGCGGCCGGATCTGGATGCCGGTCGAGCGGTGCGGCTCGCCGCGGCGGAAATCGTTCCCCATGTGGAGTTCACGCCGGTTGTGAAGCACCCAGCCACGGGTATTGAGCGGGCGACTCTTTTCGAGCGCGGGCCGTTCACCGATGATGTGGAAGCCAAACTCGTCATTTTCCCGGCTCGTGACCGGGCGCGACTGGCCTGGAAGGTGCGTCTCCACCTGATGGATCAGCTGGCCTGGTATGATGTATTGGTGGATGCGCAAACGGGCCAGATACTGTTTCGCCACAATCTCTATAAGTTCAGCGACCCCCAAGGGTTGGTGTTCGCGGTCAACCCCGATCTGGGACCACAGGTCCTGAGGTCGTTCCGGGGAGATGCCGTCGCTTCGCCCGGTACGTGGGTTTGGCCACTTCCCAACGAGGGAACCCAAGGCAATAACGTGATCACTTTGCCCCTGGCCCGGGATGCCGAGCAGCATTTCCTCTTTCCTTTCCAGAACATCTACAACACCGATGGACCGAACACCTTCGACCTGGATGGGCGCACGCTTCGGTTCACGCCCAATGAGGCGGGGGGATATGATGTGAGCCTGCTCCCGGTGGACTTCGATGCTGATTTAGGGAGGGACTTCACCTCTCGGATACGGCCGGATAAAGACGATGGGTCGGCCATTCTCTCATTGGGCTTTTCCTTTCCGTTCTTCGGTTCCTCGTTCAACACCGTCTTCATCAACGCCAACGGCAACGTGACGTTCAACGGAGGAAGTCGAGATGCCAGCGAGTCGTGGGCCGATATGATCCTCGGCGTGCCCCGCATAGCCGTCCTATGGGACGATCTGGACTTGAGCGACGTCCCCGAAGGGGGTGGCCTCTTCGTCAAGAGGGAGAGCGACCGCATCGTCATCACGTGGCATCGCGTTTCTCAATTCGGCGTGACGGACTCCAACACGGCCCAACTCCGACTCTCGGCCGATGGGGTGATCGAGATCGCTTACAACGGGGTAGAATTGACCGATGGCCTGGTCGGAATCACTCCCGGCGGCGGCGCTTTCGATCTCCGACCGGTCGATTTCAGTGCTCAAACTCCATTGAGCGGCCTCAGTGCCAGTTTGGCCGAGAAGTTTCCCACCGTGGAACTCGATGCCGCTATCACCAACCTGTTCTACCACCTCAACTTCATGCACGATTATCTGTATCGGCTGGG
>RFHM01000130.1 GCA_003696865.1 Acidobacteriota bacterium
GCGCGTGCTCGTCCGGGAAGGCGAGCGCACCCTTCAATCGCGAACGGTCGAGCTTCCTCGAGGGAACCAGATTCGGACGATCACCGTCAACTTCACGCCCACCGGCGCGGGAATGAAGCGCTATACGTTCGCCGTCGAACCGCAACCTGACGAACTCATCGACGAGAATAATCGGCGCGAGGCGATGGTGATGGTTCGCGATGAACATCCTCGGATTCTCTACGTGGAGGGGGAACCGCGCTGGGAATATGGAAAACTGCGAGCCGCTCTCAACGAGGAGAAGAATGTGACGCTCACGTCGCTCCTGCGTACGGCCAAGAATAAGTATTATCGGCAGGGCGTCGAGACGCCCGACGAGCTGGCCGATGGATTCCCACAAACCAGAGAAGAGCTCTTTCGCTTCAAAGGGCTCATCCTGGGGAGCGTGGAGGCGAGCTTCTTCTCCTTCGAGCAACTGAAACATATCGAAGCGTTCGTCGCCGAACGAGGCGGCGGGTTCCTCATGCTCGGCGGGCGACGGGCTTTCTCCGCCGGTGGCTATGCGACGACGCCCATTGCCGACCTGCTGCCCATTTATCTGAACGACGAAGCGCCCGCGGCACCGCCACGGCGAGTACGCCCCTCGCTGACGTTCAATGGGACGCTTCATCCCATCACGCGACTCAGCGATGATGCCACCATGAATGCCGAGATATGGAACGAGTTGCCCGCGGTGACCGTACGCGAGGCTCCCGCTGACGTGAAGCCGGGAGCCATCACTCTCCTCGAAGGGCGCTCGGACGATGGGCCGTCCGTCCCTCTGCTCGTCTATCAACGTTACGGTCGCGGCCGCAGCCTGGCATTCATGGCCGAAGATTCCTGGCGCTGGCAGATGCAACGCCCGTTCGAAGATCAATCGCACGAACGCTTCTGGAAACAACTGCTTCGTTACATGGTCAACGAAGCGCCCGATCCGGTGATGGTCACCACCGATCGCGATGCCTATGACTCCGGCGATGTGGTGCGCATTCGAGCGGACGTTTATAATCGCGCCTTCCGTCCACTTCGCGAGGCCACGGTCACCGCCCGCATCAACGCGCCGAACGGAAGACGAGACACCGTTCAGCTCGAATGGACGCCCGAAGGCGGGGGTTACGTCGGCGAATGGACGGCGCGGGAACGCGGCATCCACCGATTAGAACTCACCGCTCGGAATGCGGGAAAACTCATCGGTCGCGCCATCACCGGTTTCGTCGTCGGCGATGTCCATCGAGAATTCCGCGACGCCGAGCAGCACGCTGACTTCCTCCGCCGACTGGCCGAGGAAACCGGTGGGCAGTATTATACGTCGGAGACGGCGCATCGATTGCCCGAAGAGATCGTCTACCAAGAGAATGCCGCGTCCATGCGCATCATCAAAGAGCTGTGGGACATGCCGATCAATTTCTTGTTGCTCATCGGGCTGGTCAGCCTGGAATGGCTATTGCGGAAACGACATCGATTACCATGATGGGATTATCCGACATCATTCGCTGTTCGTTGCTCGTCACGGTGTGTCTTTCACCCGTGGCCCATGACCATCTTCAACGAACGTCAGACCAGGAGCCACGGAGAGATGGGCGATTCGCCGTCATCATCGAGGGCGTGGGCGGCGAGCCCGTCTACACCCAACGCTTCCGAAATTGGACGCACGCCATGATTGATGTGCTCGGCGGCGAATTGGCCTTTGCCGAGGATCACATTTTCTATTTGACGGCTTCGCCCACCGAGACGGTGACGGCGAACACGGCCCGAGCGACGGCGGCCGAGGTACGATCGACGTTCGAACGACTCAACACCATGGTGGAACCGGGCGATCTCATCTTCGTCTTTCTCGTCGGTCACGGGAGCTTCGACGGTCAGCAGGCCAAGTTCAATCTCTCGGGACCCGATTTGACCGCCGAGGATTTCGATCGCCTGCTGGACGCATTGCCCACCGACAACGTCATTCTGGTGAATGCGGCCAGCGCCAGCGGCGCGTTCATCAAACCACTGAGCCAACCGGGACGTATTGTGATCACGGCGACGCGAAGCGGCTATGAGCGCAACGCCACGCGATTCGCCGAGTTCTTCATCCAGGCTTTCAAAAAGGAGCAGGCCGATACGGACAAGAATCAACGCGTTTCCCTGTTGGAAGCCTTCACTTACGCCACCAGAATGACCGCCGAGTGGTATGAGCGACGCGGGACGCTGGCCACCGAACACGCCCTGCTCGACGATAACGGCGATCATGTCGGCCACCGAGGAGCTCTGGAGGGCGATGGCCTGTTGGCCCGAACAACGTATCTCGATGCTCGCCCATTGGCCCAAGCGGTTGATGATCCCATCCTCCAGCAGTTGCTGGACCAAAGAGAACGATTGGAACGCGCTATCGAGGCGCTGAAGGCGCGAAAGACGGAAATGTCGCCGACCGCCTACGAGGCTCAATTAGAAAAACTCCTGGTTCGACTGGCCCGCGTGAACCAATCGATCAAGGCACGACAAAAGCGATGACCACTGGATTCTACCATCGCCGAGGATGGCAAACGTCAAGCTGGCTCCCGCCTCCCGCGAGGCTCGTCGGCATGCTGCTCGTCGTCGGTCTCTCCATCATCTGCTCGTCCAGCGGGCGCGCTGAGGGTCAATCCCATGCTCGCGGTTGGGAATATGTGAACCGTGGTCAATATCGAGAGGCGATCCGAGCGTTCACCGCCGTCCTTCAAGCGGACCCGGATCATCAGCAGGCACAACAAGGCTTGCTGCGCGCTTATATGGAAACTGGCCAATATGAGAAGGCCGAGAAGGCCGTGACGCAATTTCTCGCTCGTCATCCCGATCGCGCGGCACTGAGGAACCGGCGAGGCGAACTCTATCTCATCACCGGCCGCTACGAAGACGCCCTGGCCGAGTTTCAGCGAGCGGCGAAAGAAGGGAGTGGCGTGGATGCGCTGCGGGCCACGCTCAATGCCGGCCTCGCGCTCACCACGCTGGGTCGGATGGAAGAAGCCCAAGCGCAGTTTCGGAAACTCGTCGCCTGGTACAACAGCCGGCGCGTCATCCGCGCCGACGAGCTCACGCTGATCGCTCAGGCGCTGGCCCACGTGGAGCGCTATCATGAGGCCAATGAGCTTTACCTGGACGCCATCGAAGCCGATCCCACATACATCGACGCCTATCTTCTCGCCGGCGAATTGTACATCGAGAAATATAACTATGCTGAAGCGGCGAGCTTTTTCCGCGATGCGCTGAAGATCAATCCTCACAGCGCGCGAGCGCATCTGGGATTGGCCCGGAGTCATCGCATCGATGGTGATGCGATGGTCTGGCAGGCTCTGGAGCGCGCGTTGACCATCAATCCGCATCTGGTGGAAGCGTACAATCTGAAAGCCGCGCTCTATCTGGAAGCCGATCAATTCCGGAAAGCGCTGGACGCACTGGAGCGCGCCCTCAGCGTGAATCCTCGATCACTGGAAGCGCTCGCTTTGCGGGCGGTGGCCGACTATCTGCGGAATCGCCCAGATGCCCTGCAGCGGGACATCGAAACTGTTTTGAGCATCAATCCACGTTATGGCCAGGTGTATCATACGCTGGCCGAATTCGCCGTCATTCATCGTCGTTACCATCGCGCCGTTGAATTCGCTCGTCGAGCCATCGAGCTCTCGCCTCGCTTATGGAAAGCGTATGCCACGCTGGGGATCAATTTGTTGCGCATTGGTGAAGAGGGCGAAGGCCGCCGGGTGCTGGAGCGAGCATTCCAAGGTGATCCGTTCAACCTGTGGACCAAGAATACGCTCGATCTCCTGGACCGCATGCGCCAGTATCGGGAGACGATCAGCCAACATTTCCTCATCAAGATGACGCCCGAGGAGAGCGATGTTCTCGGACCGTATCTCGCCCCGCTGTTGGAAGAAGCCTACCAGACGTTGACGACGAGATATCGATTCACGCCGCGGAGTCCGATCATTTGCGAGGTCTTCCCCCATCATGCGGACTTCGCCGTTCGCACCGTGGGCTTGCCGGGATTGGGGGCGTTGGGCGTATGCTTCGGTCCGGTCATCGCCATGGACTCTCCGGCCGCCCGGCCCGCCGGCCATTTCAATTGGGGGAGCACGGCGTGGCACGAATTCGCTCACGTGATCACGCTACAGATGACCGATTACAAGATTCCCCGCTGGTTCTCCGAAGGCCTCTCCGTTTACGAAGAGCGACGGGCGCGCCCCGGATGGGGCGACGATTGGACGATCGACTACGTGAAGGCATTCGTGGATGGGCGATTCGTTCCCATCGCCGAACTGGATGGCGCCTTCCTTCGACCGTCGTCGCCGGAGGCGCTCGCGCTGGCCTATTTTCAAGCCTCGCTCATCTGCGCATTCATCGATGAGCGTTTCGGCTTCCCGACAATCCTGAAATTGCTAGAGGCCTACAAACAGGATGCCACAACGGAGGAGGCGCTGGCGCGCGTGCTGGGGATGAGCGCAGAAGAATTCGATCGAGCCTTTCGCACTTATGTCGATGAAATAACGGCCGGCTATCGGCGCGCGCTGGACTTCGATGTTCTCGGTCCGTCACATCAGACGGTGACCGAAGGCGCTCTGCGTCGCATGTTGATGACCAATCCGGAGAGTTTTTTCGCTCACTGGCGACTGGGATTGATCTACCGGCGTCGAGGCGACATCGCCAGAGCCATTGAGCATCTCCAACGAGCGATTGCGCTCTTTCCCTATTACACTGGCGAGGATAATCCTTACCTGGCATTAGCCGAGCTCTATGAACAACGCGGTGATCGCCAACGAGCCATCGCCGTACTTCAGCGACTGGCCGACATCGATGAGACGGATTTCCAGGTGCACAATCGACTGGCCGAGCTCCTCATCGAGGAAGGCGACGTCGAACGCGCCGCGGCGATGCTCCAACGATGCGTGTTCATCGATCCCTTCGATGCCGAATGGCATCTCCGCGCCGGCCGGTTTTATCTGGAGCACGGTCGAGCCGCCGCCGCGGAACGCGAATTTCGCGTCCTGCTGGCGCTCAAACCGGTGGATCGAGCGGAGCCGTATTACTATCTGGCCAGAGCCCTCCTGGCTCAGGGTCGGCGGGCGGAGGCCAAGCAAGCCGTCCTCCGCTCATTAGAGATTGCGCCCGGGTTCGAAAAAGCGCAAAATCTCTTACTGGAGTTGATCGGGCGGTGAGAGAGGAAATCAATGATGAGGCGGGAGAGGAAAATCATTGCCAGTATGGGAGCGATGGCGTTGCTCCTCATCATGGGCACGGCGCGCGGTCAGGGTGATCGAGCGGTTGACACGACTCGGTTCACCTTCGCGCGCATCAAGTACAGCGGACCACTGGTCGGCCGGGCGACCTTGTTTGGTCAGGGACTTCCACCCTGGGCGCACGATTATCCGCGCGGTGGCCGCCATCTGATGAAAATCGTGAGCGAATTGACCAGCATCGAAACCAATCCCGATGAAGTCATCCTCACGTTCGATGATCCTCACCTCTTCGAATATCCCTTCGCGTATCTCTGCGAAGTCGGCTTCATGCAACTCAGCGATGCCGAAATCAAGGGATTACGAGAATATCTGCTCCGCGGCGGTTTCCTCATCGTGGACGACTTTCGCGGTCGGTGGGCGCTCAATAATCTGCGCGAACACCTGCGTCGCGCCTTTCCCGAATATGAGCTGGAAGAACTGGACATCTCTCATCCGATATTCAACTGTTTCTTCACCATCGAGACGCTCGACGTCGTGCCGCCTTATGGGGGCGGGATTCCGAAATTCTATGGCCTCTCGGATGAGCACGGACGGCTCATGATGGTGGTCAATTACAACAACGATATCAGCGAGTATTGGGAGTGGTCCGATGACCCCTTCTTTCCCATCGAAGAGACGAACCAAGCGTACAAATTCGGCGTGAATTATATCATCTACGCATTGACGCATTAATGAGGAGAGCACATGGCTGTCAGAGAGGATGAACTGTTGGATAAACTCACCGGAGCGCGGGAGCGGATTCTGCGCGAGATCCGGAAGGTCATTGTGGGTCAGGATGACGTGATCGAACAGGTGCTCATCGCCTTGTTCGTCGGCGGCAATGCCCTGATCACCGGCGTTCCCGGCCTGGCCAAGACGTTACTCATCAAAACGCTGGCCAACGTGCTGGATTTGACATTCAAGCGCATCCAATTCACACCCGATCTCATGCCCAGCGACATCACCGGCACGGAAGTTCTGGAAGAAGACCTGGCCACCGGTCGTCGTACGTTGCGGTTCATCAAAGGACCGATCTTCGCCAACATCATTCTGGCCGATGAGATCAATCGCACGCCACCGAAAACGCAAGCGGCGTTACTGGAAGCGATGCAGGAGGGTCACGTCACCGTGCAAGGTGAAACGTACCCGTTGCCGAAGCCGTTCTTCGTGCTGGCCACACAAAATCCCATCGAACTGGAAGGCACCTATCCGCTGCCCGAAGCGCAACTGGATCGTTTCATGTTCAACATCAAAATCGATTACTTGCCCGAAGAGCAGGAGATTCAGGTCGTCAATGCGACCACCGCCCCTCAAGATGTCGCCTTCGAGCCGGTCGCTTCGGGCGAAGACATTCTCGCCTTTCAACGCCTCGTGCGTCAGGTTCCCGTGGCCGAATCGGTGACGCGCTATGCTGTTAAACTGGTGAATGCGTCTCGTCCCCACACGGACGGCGCACCGGAATTCATTCGTCGGTGGGTGAATTGGGGAGCGAGCCTGCGCGCCTCACAATTCCTCATTCTGGGCGGCAAGGCCCGCGCCATCATGAACGGTCGATACAATGTCTCGTGCCAGGACGTTCGCGCGCTGGCTTACTCGGTTCTCCGGCACCGCATCCTGCTCAACTTTCACGCCGAATCCGAGCAGGTGAACGTGGACGACGTCATCGGTCGATTACTGGACGCCGTTCCACCGCCGACGTCGGGATTGTGATGAGAGCACCGACTGAATCGCATGGGCATCAATACGGGGGAATCTCTATGATCGACGAGTCGACCACGCGGAATGAACATCGCGAACTCATCAAAACGCCCATCGTGACGGCGCCTGGCGACCCATCTCCTCGCGCTGAGGATATGGTGGGCGACGAAGGGTTCTCAACGGCCCGAATCATTGACGTCATGGAGTCGTCATGAACGCGCATGCCCCATCGAAGACACGCTTTCTGCTGCCCGAGGTGCTGGCCAGAATTCGTTCGCTCGACCTTCTGGCGCGCACGGTGGTCGAAGGATTCATCGCCGGACTGCATCGCTCTCCGTACCTGGGGTTCAGCACGGACTTTGCCGAATATCGCCCCTACATGCCCGGCGATGATCTGAGAGCCCTGGACTGGAAACTCCTCGGGCGAACGGATCGCTATTACGTCAAAAAGTTCGAAGGCGAGACCAATACGCATTGCACGCTGATCGTCGATGCCAGCACATCGATGGAATATGGTTCGGGCCCACTGACCAAACGCGAATATGCGTGCTATCTGGCCGCTTCGCTCGCTTACTTGGCCTATCGCCAGCAAGATGGCGTTGGACTCGTCACGTTCGCCGATGGTCTTCTGGAACATATCCCTGCCCGGCAACGCCCGGGACACCTCCAGGCGGTATTGACGGCCCTCGATAGGATGACATCGAAGCGGGAAACGAATGTGAGCCAGACGCTACACACCGTAGCCGAGGTGATCAAGAAAAGGGGAATCATCGTCGTCATCTCCGATCTTTACGGTCAGCCGGATGAGCTGATGACGGGATTGAAGCATCTGCGGTTTCGCGGACATGATGTCATCGTCTTTCACCTGCTGGACGAGGCCGAACTCTCCTTCCCGTTCGTTGATCCGGTGAATATGGAGGATCTGGAGACGGGCGAACGCTTGCACGTCGTGCCCGAGTATCTGCGAGAGGAGTACCTGAAGCTCATCCAGGCGCACATACACACGCTCAAAACCGAATGCGGTCGAGCAGAGATCGACTACACGCTCATCAACACATCGCAACCGCTCGATTGGGCCCTTTTCGCCTATCTCTCGCGACGAGCGAAGGTCCATTGAGGCGATCGCTCGTGCTCGGGGTGCGGCATGTTCAATTCAGGCTTCCGAACAGTGATGATCGAGAGATTGAGCCTTAACCCACCGATCGATGACCTCGGCGGTCATGAGGGCGCTTCGACGCTCGAGATGGAGGGCTCTTGCGGACCGCTCTCATCGGGGAATGTCGACACGGGGAAGACCCTCTCGTCCATCCGGGCGCGAGGATGATCCGCGAAGGAGAGTCATGTCATTTCTGAATCCCTGGTTCCTCATCGGTACTCTTTCGCTGGTCATTCCCGTGATCGTCCATCTGGTGCGACGCGAGCGGGCCCGGCGCATGCCTTTCCCTTCGCTGCTCTTCCTCCGTCAGATTCCCCAGAAGTCGGTGCGGCGACGGCGATTGCGACATCTGCTCTTGCTGGCCCTGCGCTGTCTGGCGCTGTTGCTGCTCGTCCTGGCTTTCGCCCGACCGTTCATTCCCCAAGCGGCCGAAACCGATGCCCGGGAGCGAGGGCGAAATCTGGTCATTCTGCTCGACACCTCCTACAGCATGCAATATGGCGACCGCTTCGATCGCGCTCGGCGCGAGGCCCGATCGGTGATCGCGTCGGCCCACCCCAAGGATCGCATTGCCGTGATGACCTTCTCGCAAGGATACGAACTCCGGCGGCCGCTCAGCGAGCATCATGAGCTGGTACTTTCCGATCTCGACGAAATCCGTCCCACCATACGCGCCACAGATTACGGACAAGCGTTGCGCGGTGCCGAGAGCGTGCTCGCCGACGCCGAAGAGGGAGAGAATGTGATCGTCCTCATCTCCGATTTTCAGGCCTCCGGATGGGATCGTGCGCGCGACCCCTTTCCGTTGAACGGCCGATTGATCCCCATCGATGTGGCTCGCGATGAGAGCACGAATCTCGCGTGCACCGATATTGGGCTGAGTCCCGTCGTGTACGCGCCGAAGTACGAAGAAACGTTGCTGGCCAAAATCACCAACTTCGGCGATCGACGGCAATCGACGCGCGTCCGCTTGTGGCTCAATGGCCATCTGGTCGGCGAACGTCGCCTCGAACTGGAAGCCCGAGCGAGCCGGGCCGTCGAATTCGGCGGATTCGCGCTTCTGGAGGGCAGCAATCGCGGCATCGTCGAGATCGACGACGATGCCCTGTCGGTGGATAATCGATTCTTCTTCGTCATCGAGAAAGTCGATCCTCTGGCCGTGCTCGATCTGGAGTCGATGCGCGGCGAGAGCTTCTATCTGGAGCAAGCGCTGGCCGTGAGTCGGAATAACCCGTACGCGCTCACCGTGAAGCCGGCCGGGCGCGCCTCGGCTGTCGATCTGGAACGGGCGAACATCGTCATTCTGAACGATGTTCCGCAAATGAGCCGAACGATGATCTCGCGGCTCACCCGATGGGTGAAACGAGGAGGCGGCCTCCTCATCGCTCCCGGTCGTCGAGTGACGGCGAAGACGTTCAACCGGGCATTTGCGAACCTGGCGCCAGCGCGCCTGGAAGAGCGGGTGGGACCAAACCGCACATTCGAACTCCTGGCTCAATTCGATGCCCGACATCCGATTTTCGCGCCTTTCTCCGGCCCGCGCAGCGGGAACTTCTCGCAGGTGAGATTCTACGGACATATTCGAGCCACGGCCAAAGAGACGGCGACGGTGCTGGCGCGGTTGGCCGGCGGCGATCCCCTTCTTCTGGAACAATCGCTCGGCCGGGGTCGCGTGATACTCTTCACCTCCAGTCTGGACACGAGCTGGAATGATCTGCCGCTCTCGCCGATGTACGTGCCCCTCGTCCATCAATTGCTCAGGAGGCTCCATCCGATGGACGTTCGCGGGTGGTACTCGCTGGGAGAAGCCATTCGCATCCCGGGAGCAACTCCTCAAACACCCGTCCCGGTGGACACTCCCAGCGAGCGGCGGTTACGACCCGGCGACGGCCTCTCCCCGGATGGCACGGTATTCACCGCGCGTGAGCAGGGATTCTACCGTCTTCGCACGGGCGATGGAGAGCGGTACATCGCCGTCAACGTGGATGTTCGCGAGTCGAATTTGCAGAAGTTGAACGTGGAGGAACTGGTAACGGCATTCGGTGGATCATCCAGAGGCCCGAGGGAAAGGCGCGAGGCGACGAGCTCGCTTTCGCTCGCCGAAGAGCGACCGAAGGGACGAACGTTGGGATGGCCGCTGCTGGTCGCCGCTATCATCCTCTTCATCGTCGAAGGAGTATGGGCCAAATGGTTGAGGGATGGGGCATCGGTCTCCGAAGCTTCGATCCCGAAAGCGAAACCCCACTCGGCGATCTTGAGCCGCACAATGTGAGGTTGGTATGAGGGAGAGACTTATAGACGCGAGCAGCGAACGCATCACATTGAGAGCCTTTCTCCGAGCCGCCCGTTGGCGGTGGCGCGCTGCCGTCATCCTCAAAGGATTGGCAATGAGCTTGGGTGTCGGGAGCCTCGCCTTCTTCGGTTCGGCGGCCCTGGCCGATCACTTTCACTACACCGAGCCTTGGATTCTCGGACTGCGCTTCGCCTCGCTGATCATCTTCGCGCTGGCGCTGGGATTCTTCCTCTTCAAACCCTTATGGAAGCGGATCCCCGATGCGCGGATGGCGCGATTCATCGAAGAGAGGCATGGAGAACTTCACGATCGATTGGTGACGGCCGCAGAGTTCATCGAGCGCGACGAGCGCCTGCGCGCTCCGCTGGTTCATCGCCTCATCCGCGATGCCGCCGAGCGCATCGCATCGGTGAGCCTTGATGCGGTGACCTCCCGACGACGACTCTGGCTCTACGGGAGCGCGCTCCTCGTACTCCTCGGCCTTTGCGGATGGTTGTTCACTGCCGGTCCTCGGCCGCTGCTCACCGGCCTCGCCAAACTCTATGCGCCTTGGAGCGAAGCGGCGGGCATCTCCCCGTACACCATCATGGTTACACCCGGCGATGCGCGCGTACCGAAAGGTGCCGATCAAATGATCGGAGCTCGGTTGCACGGGTTTCATGCCGAACGCGTTGATCTCTATCTCAAACGACCAGACCATCCCGCCTGGATTCGCCAACCCATGGACCTCGACGAGGAAGCGCGAACCTACCGTTTCCTGCTCTTCAATCTTCAGCAAGATGTCACCTACTACGTGCAAGCCGATCATATCCGTTCGCCCATCTTCACCATCGATGTCGCCGAACTCGCCTGGGTCGATCAAATCGATCTCACCTATCGCTTCCCGCCATACACCCACCGGCCGACCAGGACCGTCGAGGACGGCGGCGATATTGTGGCCATCAAAGGGACGCGCGTCAACATCCTCGCCACCCTCACGCGACCGGCGGAAGCGGCGACGCTGGTCCTTCAGAACGGCGTGCGCCAGGAGATGAAACCGGTTGGACCGAATCGGTTCGCCGGGGAGATCATCGTTCGGAGCACGACGACATATCGCATCGATCTGACGTCAGCCGGCGAAACGTACACCGGCTCGAACGTGTATGACATCACCGCCGTGGATGATCGGGCACCCACGGTGACCATAGAGAAGCCAGGACGCGACGTGAAGGCGACGAGCATCCAGGAAGTCTTCACGCAAGCGCGAGCCGAAGACGACAATGGGATCACGGCATTGGAGCTTCGCTTCTCTATCAACGGTGGGGAGGAACAGACGGTGACGCTCTATCGCGCTCGCCGGGATGCTCCCCGGCGCATCATCGGGACCCATACGTTCTTCCTGGAAGAATATCATCTTCAGCCCGGCGACGTGATCAGCTATTATGCGATGGCCCGGGATAACAATACGGCCTCGGGACCCAACCAGGGGATGAGCGATATATACTTCCTCCAGATTCGGCCCTTCGAACGTACCTATCGACAGGCCGAGCAGAACATGAGATCCCAGGGTGGTGAGGGAAGCAACAGCGCGTTGACGCAACGGCAGAAAGAGATCATTGCGGCCACCTGGCGCGTCATTCGCGAACGCCCGATCTCTACGCCGGAAGAATTCGTCGAAAATATGAACACGATCGCGCTCGGTCAAGATCGATTGCGAGAGGATACCGAGGCGCTGGTCGGGCGCATTCGTCGTCGGATGGGTCTCACGCTGGATGAAATGACCGAATTCAAGCGACTGGCCGAATATTTGGAGCACGCCGCCGAACACATGAAGGCGGCGTTGACCGAGTTGAAGGCGCGCCAGCCGAAATCGGCTCTCCAGCCCGAACAACGGGCCCTCCAGCAGCTCATGCGCGCCGATGCCGTCTTTCGCGAGATCCAAGTCGCCTTTGCCACCAACGCCCAAGGGAGCGACGACCGCGCCGAAGCCGAAGATCTGGCCGATCTCTTCGAATTGGAATTGGATCGCATGAAGAATCAATACGAAACGCTTCAACGC
>RFHM01000131.1 GCA_003696865.1 Acidobacteriota bacterium
ATATTGAACAAAAGTTTCATATTTGGGAAGGAAGAATCGGCGCCGCCGTACCATCTTGGGGGCAGCTCGTCGAGGAATCGATCGCGGTCCGAGTTCGTCACCAACAGCGAGGATGAGGAGCCGGCGCCGACCGCGGCGATCGCCCTCGCTCCTCATCGGAGGATTCGCCACCACCAGAGGGCCTTTGACACCTGAGGGAGGGCTTGTTAATATGGCTGATGATATTGAGGACGATCGGTGAATTATGGGTGAAGTGAGGGACAGTACTTCCACTGCCGTTGAACGGGCGCTCGATATCCTGGAAGCCATCGGTCGACGCGGTGGTGGAATGACGAACTCTGAAATCAGTCGAGGATTGCATATCCCCAAGAGTTCGGCCAGTTACATTCTGCGCACGTTGGAACGACGCGGCTACTTGCGCCGCGATCGCTTCACCGGAAAGTACAAGTTGGGGCTCAAGGTCCTCAATTTGAGTCATCGCGCGCTGATGGGATTGGATATCAGGGACGTGGCTCATCCCGTACTTCAGCAGTTGGCCGAGCGCACGCGATTGACGGCCAATCTGGCCATCCTCGATCATGGCGAAGTCGTCTACATTGAGAAGGCGGAGGCCCCGAGTTTCATCAAGATGGATACCTGGGTGGGTCGCCGGTTACCGGTTCATGCCACCAGCGTAGGGAAAGCGCTCGTCGCCTTCTTGCCTTCGGATGAAGTGAAGACCATTCTCAAAGAGTGGGGGTTGAGCCGATTGACGCCCAAGACGATCACCGTGCGATCGAAGTTCCTTCGCGAGTTGGAGCGCGTTCGCGCTCAGGGATATGCCGTGGATGACGAGGAGAGCAGTCCCGGCGTACGGTGCGTGGGCGCTCCCATTTTCGATAGTTTCGGCAAGGTGGAAGCGGCGGTGAGCGTGAGTGGTACGACGAGCCAGATCGATAGCGCTCATCTGCCGAGAATCGCCGCGCTCGTCATGGAGGCGGCGCGGAAGATCTCGCGCCAGCTCGGATATCGAGCTCCCCACGGGCATTGACGGACACCATTCACTGCTTCTCGCTCGCCGAGGGACGCTTCGTTGCTCTCCAGTCATGCCCGAGAACGACGCGTCAGCCATCCCGCCGATCGGGGCCAGACGATCCGCATTGCGCTCCGCCCAATGGAGAGGCTGTGATGACCGCCGGGAACGATGAGCAACTCCTTATCCCGACTATTGATGCGCTCCATGAGCGCGATGCTCGATGCCGGAGGGACGATGTCATCGCATTCGGCGACCACGTTCAGGACCGGGCATCTCACGTTCTCCAGGCGGACGCGCTTCCCTCCGAGAACCATACGGTTCTTGACCAGTCGATTGTGGTGATATGTCTCTTTGACGAATTGGCGAAACGTCTCGCCGGGCACCGGGACGGCATCGCGAATCCAATAGTTGAACGCGCGAAACGTATTGATGAACTCCTGGTCATCCAGGCGCGCCAGCACATCGACGTACTTGGTGATATTTCTCATCGGCTTGAGCATCATGAACGCCCCGTAGAGGATTTCCGCGGGGACATTCCCATAGACGTCGACGAGCCGGTCGACATTGAAATACTGGGGGCGACTCCACAGACTCAGTAACGATTGATTATGAAAATCCACCGGCGTAGCCAGGAGCACCAGATTCTTCACCGGCCGACGATGGAGTGCTGTATAGATCAACGCCATCGTCCCTCCCATACAGTAACCGATGAGTGAGAGTGCCGACGCTCGCGCATGCCGTAGCGCGCTCTCGATGCATCGGGCGAGAGAGCCGTTGATGTGATCATCGAGCGTCAGGGTACGATCGCGCGCATCGGGAATTCCCCAGTCGATCATGTACACGCGAAATCCCCGTTGCATCAGGTATTCTACATAGCTTCTGCCTGGACGAAGGTCGAGGATGTAGTATTTGTTGATGAGAGAACTGACGATGAGAACGGGGATGGGGAACGGGCGGGGAGTGGTCGGGATGTAGTGAAGAAGCTTCAGCTTGTTCTCGCCATAGACGACTTCACCGGGCGTTTGGGCAATCGGCGGCGGCGTGATCAGGCGCTGTATGATGGTCAACCATGTGCAGAGATCGAGATCACGCATATCGCCGTCGATCTATCAGACCGCGGTCAATGATGAAGGGAATGGAGTGGGAGCGTCAAGTCGTCGGCATCACTGCTCGGTCCTCCATCGAGGAAGAAACCCACGATTTGTCGAACCGTTTGGATGCTGGATATAATTGCCGCGAAGGAATGATCGGCGAGCGGCTGCGTCACTATGAGATCCTCAAACGGCTTGGTGCGGGTGGGCAAGCGACCGCCTATCTCGCCCGAGATACCACGCTCCATCGCACCGTGGTGTTGAAACTCCTCGATCCGCGAATGGCCGAAGACGAGCTGACCCGCAAGCGATTCCTCCGCGAAGCGCGTCTGGCGGCGACACTCAACCATCCGAACATTTGCACCATTCACGAGCTGGGTGAGGATCGAGGATATCACTTCATCGTCATGGAGTACGTCGAGGGCGAGAGCCTCAAGGCCCTGCTGGAGCGGAAGCGGCTCGCCCCGGAAGCGGCGTTGGCCATTGCTCTGCAGATCGCCGATGGATTGGCCGCTGCCCATCGCGCCGGGATCGTTCATCGCGATCTCAAGACGGCGAACATCATCATCGCTCGTTCCGGCCGACCGGTGATCCTCGATTTTGGACTCGCCAAGGCCTTGCCCGCTGCCGCCGTCGACGATCTCGATCTCACGCAGGCCAGCGCCCTGGGGAAACCCTTCGGGACGGCCAGTTACATGTCGCCCGAGCAAGCTCGCGGCGAACTCACCATCGATGCGCGCAGCGACGTCTTCTCGTTCGGGATCATCCTCTACGAGATGTTGACCGGCAGGAAACCGTTTGTGGGGAAGGGAGCCGTCGAGATCATGCACGCCATTCTGCACGACGCACCGCGACCGATTTGCCAGTTCATGCCCACGATCGATCCCGAACTCGAAGAGTTCATCATGAAGACGTTGAAGAAGCGTCCCGAAGAACGTTATGCTTCGGGCGTCGAGCTCCTGGAACATCTGACGGCCGTGGCCGCGCGCTTGGGCCTTCGCGACATGGCGGCCGTTCAGGCGCTCGTGGCGGCGACGCAGGAACGAGCGAGTCTGGGCCGACAACTGCTCGGTTCTCTCATCCATGTCTTTCAATCGATGGCTTCGTTCATCGAACGTCTGGGATCGTCGAAGGAGCGTCCCATCGGGTCCCTCGCCGATCGCGAGACTGGTGAGGCTGCTCTGAGCCTGTCTCAAACGCGAGCCAAATTGACGCTGGCCATTCTCCCTCTGAAGAGCCTCACCAGGAGTCCCGCTTATGAACATTTCGGCGTGGGATTGGCC
>RFHM01000132.1 GCA_003696865.1 Acidobacteriota bacterium
CCTCAGAGTTGAGTCAGAGGCGAAATCGATACCTCCGTATGTCCAGCACCATGAGGGGAGCATGGAGAGACCACGGGCTTCTCTGACCGATGTCACGTCATCCGACCCTGGCTCCCTCCCGGGCCTCACGTGGAGATGAAAGGTCGCGTCCACGCTCTGGTCGTACAGCGGCGCGTACACTCCTCCTCTCAGGGCGCAACGGTTTGGGACGCTTGACGCCTTCGACCAGGCGGAGCTTTTCCAGGAACATCAAAAAATACCATCCAACATCCACCTGCCATCGGGTCCATCCGAACCGAGCCGTGTTGGGATTTCGATGATGATTGCGATGCCAATTCTCTCCCCACGCCGTCAACTGCAATGGCCCCAACCACCAAATGTTTCGACTGGAGTCCGTATGCTCCGGAGCGTTGGGTGAAAGATGAAGAAGACTGTTGACGAAGCACTGCATGTGAAGAGCGTACATCAACCGGATAGGTCCAACCCAGAAAAATCCTTCCCAACCAAAAATGATGAGTCCTAGAACCACAGCCCCCCCTACGACCACCGGCTGAAGCGCGGACCACACCAGATACCGATGGATCATTAAATCTGGGCTCCACCGCTTGGGATCCGATTGAGGCCATTGATAGAGCCACCTCAAATGAGCCCACCAGAAACCGCCGAACCGGGGACTGGATACATCATCAATCGTGTCAGCTTTGGCGTGATGGTGACGATGGTTGGCCGTCCACTGGATGGGAGACCCCGAACCATTAAAAACGGTGAAAAAGATCAAGATTTGTTCCACCACCGGATTCAACCTCGCCGTCCGATGAGCCAAGACTCGGTGATAGCAAACCGATGTGCCCAATCCGCCGAGAAGAAGGAGGGAAAGCGCGACAATGAAGACACTCCCTGATGGAATGGGAAAGAGGATCAACCCAATGAGCGAGAGAATGTGGATGGCAATAAGGTAACTGAACGTAGCCCGCTGACCGCGTGCAGGGCGCCACCATGGTTGTTCCCAGGGGAGCCGCTCGGCCAGCATAGATGTGTTTTCCATGATACATCCTTGTCATGAGAATGGTGCTTGAGGATACCCACTGAGTGATGTCCACCCGCACCTAGAAGCATACCAGACCCCGGTTCCTCCAGCAACTCATAATGGAGATTCACAAACACGAGCCATCTCTCATCTCCCCTTCTATCTCCCACTGAAGATCCGCACCTTCGAATGGACAGCCATGGGCGAAGTTACTGAGTTGTCTCGGAGCGCCCTCCAGAGTACCTTTATCGATGGAGGAAGGAAGATGGCAATGCGGTCAACGACCACCGTTCTTGTGGCAACGCTTCTGTTGTCCTCCCAAGCCCAATCTCTGCTCAGTTTGCCATTCGTGCTGGCCTGGACCTACCTGACCTCGGACGCTCTCCCTTACCATGCGGCAGTTTCAAACGGAGAAAGCGTTTATGTTCCTCTCTCCGGAGGCCGGATACTCGCCTTGAAACTGGCGACGGGCGCGGCACTGTGGACGGAAAACTATCACGGCGATTTCACCACTCGACTTCAAATACACGAGGACGTCATCTATGCGGCTCTCGCCGGTCGAAATCACAATGAGGAATCCGCCTATGAACTCCTGGCTATCGCCGCTCGTAGAGGGGAGATTCTATGGCGGTATCGATGCCCTCAAATGATCACGTCGCTCTCTGTCGATTCCAGCCCAAAGAGCCGCAGAGTGTATGTAGGTACGGCCCAAGGAACGCTCTATGCTCTGGATCCCTCGACTGGTCTCCCTCTCTGGCAATTTCACGCCCACGGGGCGATTCGCGGGCCGGCAACAGAAGTGGGGGCTTCTGTTTACGTAGGCAGCGATGATGGCCATCTCTACGCGCTCACCACGGCGGATGGAATTGTTCGATGGGCATTCGAGACGAGAGGTCCCGTCCGATCACCAGTAGAAGCGAGTGCAAAGCTGATCTACTTCGGTTCATTTGACGGCTGGGTCTACGCCGTCAACCGTCGAACGGGAAAGCAAGCGTGGAAAATGCGCACGGGAGCGGCCATCCAAGCCAAGCCAACGCTGGTCGGCGATCATCTCATCGTCGCCTCCTACGATAACTTCGTCTATGGACTCCATCCCTCCACCGGGGGCATCCGATGGAAGGCTCGATTGTCGGGTCGCATCGTCGCCGATCCCCTGGTCAGTGATGATGCCGTTCTCGTCTCGGCGCTTCGCGATCACCAACTCATCGTCCTCAATGCACGGACTGGAAGGATGATCAACGTCATTGAACTGGGGCGGGAATTCGAGATTGCCGGACCACCCACACTCGCCAACGGGATGGTCGTCATGATCACCAACCGGGGAATCGTCGCGGCGCGCTCCCGAGCCCCTCAGTCATATCAAGCACCCCCTGGAGAGATGAAATCAGAAGAACTCCTTCGTGGCCGGTTCATGGAGAGAGTGCTCCCGACGATGCCATCGCGTTACCCGTCCCATGATCCTGGATATCACCCCGTGGCTCACATAGGCTGTGGCTAAGATCAAGAGCACCCACCGGGAGTAGAAATAGATCCCACACACCAGCAGCGAGAGGAGGAGGAACGTCAACCGAGGGCTCAGCCGGCTGGCCCCGACCGATTTCGAGGCGGTATATCGCACCGTGCTGATCATGAGCATGGCCAGCGAGAACACCAGCATGAGCAACATGAGACTCCAAAACGAACTATCGATGCGGATGTTCAGCCCCGCCAGCGACACATTGTGACTGGAGGCCGCCAGCAGTGGGGTCCTCACAAAGTGGACGATGGCGGCAATGAGCCCGGCCGCGGCGGGAATGGGAAGTCCGACAAACTGCCGCCGCTCCTTTTTCGACTGCGGGATGGGTCGGCGAGTATGAACATTGAATCGAGCCAATCGAAATGCTCCGCACATCAAGAAGATGAATGAGACGGCCCAGGCCAATCCGGCAAACCGCGGATCATAGGCGGGCGGAGCGGATCCATAGCCCCAGGCATAAGCCAAAATAGCCGGAGCGATGCCGAACGAAATGACATCGGCCAAACTATCCAATTCCAGTCCGAACTCACTCGTCGCTCCCGTCATGCGGGCAATTCGCCCATCGAGCGTGTCGAAGAGAACCGCCCATCCGATGGCTTTTGCAGCATTATCAAAGAAACGCGCCGCCGCCTCCCAGTCCGTGTGGACGAGCTGGTATCCTTTCAGAGCCGCCACCGCGGCATAGAATCCGGCAAACAGGTTCGCCGTCGTGAAGAGGGCTGGTACGATGTAGATTCGACGACGGCCCGCCCTCGGTGACTCCCCATATCCTGGTTGAGCTGCGTTCATGATGGTATCCTCGCAATGATCGACGTTCCGCCGTAGACCTTCTCTCCCACGGTCGCGACCACCTGGACCCCCGGTGGTAAGATGACATCGACGCGCGAGCCAAACTTAATGAGACCGACCCGCTCCCCCTTGGCTACCCGCTCGCCGACTCGTTTGCGAAACACCACGCGCCGAGCCAACACACCGGCAATCTGTTTGAAAGTGATCTCTAATCCATGACCCTCCATAGTGACGATCGATTGCTCATTGACCTCAGAAGCTACATCGCGAAAGGCCGCTTTGAAAGCCCCACGGCGGTAAGTGACATCTTTAATCTGCCCCGAGATGGGAGCGCGATTGATATGCACGTCGAACAAAGAGAGGAAAATGGAGATGCGCACTGGCGAAGATGGATCGGTCGGGGAGAGTGGTTCGATTCGAACGACTCTTCCATCCGCCGGGGAAACGATGGCCTGTTGATCTTCGGGGATGAGGCGCTCTGGATCGCGAAAAAAAAATGCCATGAATGCCGCCACCATCAAGGCCGCGACGGCTATACCTCGCCAATCGATGACCAGAGACACGCCGGCGATGACCACAAAAGCCATCACATATGGGTATCCATCTCGAGCGATCATCTCTTGTTGTCAGACAGAAAGGAAGCGTCACCTCCTCTTGCTTCACCGAGGGCGTCCCGCCTTATGGGATATGTCAAGAATTACTTGCTCACCATCTCTCGTTTATAGCGATGAATGATGGCCTCCATCTTGTCCTTGAGAAGGAGTTTCTTCTTTTTCAGCAACGTCTCCTCCAACATCTCCTCCTCCGTCGGATACGGAAGGGAAGTGAGTTCGTTCAGTCGCGCCTCATATTCTTGATGCTGCCGCACCAGTTCTCTGAATTCTTCATTCGTTGCCATCAAATGTTCTTTCAAAGACGCCGTTGAATACTCTCCCATCCTGCTCCTCCTTAAGGCGAGATCATATCCCAGTGGGATTTCATGAATGGTCGCTCTTTGTGACAATGACGTCGATCGACCCCGCTGATGATCGTCGAGCACCCTCCAATTTCCACCTCATCAATGGTAGTACAAATTGACTGACAAGGCAATGGGCTTATCCCGTCCATTTGGCTCCCGATACTCAACTTCGCCCCCGCTTCATTTCCGCATCTGAAGCCCTCACATAAAGGGCGTCGAGCGTCACGGCTGTCTGGACATGTCCCTCTCGAAGTCGCCGTTCGGCGAGCCAAGCGACGGCCGGAGCCAGGAATTCGATGGTCTCGATAGCCATCCACCCACGAACGGGCGTGGGAGGGATGGAAACAAACCGAATTTCCCGCCCGCATTGACGTGCCCAAGCCTCCCACTCCGCCCGGGATATCCCAACACCATCCCCAGCGAACAGGAGATCGGACTGGTCGGATAACCAGGCGCACACCTCTTGAGGTGGAATCAGGCGGGGGTCGGTCACCGGGCGCACCGCCCCGACCCCATCGACATCGAACACCTGAGCGTAGAGTTCGCCTCGCTGGGCATCGATGCAGGCACAGACGCGACCGCCCACCCCTGCCCGGCGCGCCCAGGCTTCCAGCGAAGTGACGCCGACCACCGGCTTGTCCAGCGCATGGGCAAATCCTTTCACGGCGGCCACTCCCACGCGCAAGCCGGTGAACGAGCCCGGGCCAGTCGTAACCCCAAGGACATCGATCTCCGATAATGTCGATCGGCACTTGTCCAACAGGAGATCGACTTCATCGTGGAGATTCCACGAATGAGTGGGACCGGCATCCACACCGATGACGCCGAGCAACCGGTTTCCTTTAGCGAGCGCAACACTTCGCCGCGCCGACGTCGTATCCACGGCGAGAATGAGAGGAGTGGCAGGGTGAACGATCCCGTTGGGCTCTTTGGACACGTCGTTTGACACCATTGATCTTCGATTATATATTTTTCATGCTCTGAATTCGAGGCCCAGAAAGCGGAAAACGGGTATGAAGCAGAAAAAGCTCACTCCCATGCTCAAGCAGTACCATGAGATTAAACGGCAATATCCGGGAACGCTTCTCTTTTTCCGTCTGGGCGATTTCTACGAACTGTTTTATGACGACGCTATCCTGGGAGCCAAAGAACTGGATATCACCCTCACGGCGCGACACCGAGAGCGAGGGCATCCGGTGCCCATGTGTGGCATCCCCGTCCACGCTCTTGAAGGGTACGTCGCCAAGCTGATTCGAAAAGGATATCGTGTGGCCATTTGCGACCAGGTGGAGACGCCAGCCCCCTCGACGAAGCTGGTCAAGCGCGAAGTCGTCCGGGTCATCACCCCGGGAACGACCGTCGAGAGTCAGGTGCTGGAAGCGAGCGCCAATAATTTCCTGGCTGCCATATGTGGTGAGCCAAATGATGTCGGTATCGGTATCCTCGACGCTTCGACGGGAGAATTCTGGGCCGCTGAATATAGCGGGGATGAGGCCTGGGACAAAGCGATCGAGCAACTCGAAACGTGGTCCGTTCGGGAGGTCCTCTATCCTCCCTCGCTCGAATCCCGCATCCAGCGTCACGCTCGCGGTACAGCACAAGGGGATGCCAACGCACACGTGGATAAGGAAGGAGAAGGAACGCGGCTCCCTCTGGATCGGGCCGTGCTCACACCTTTAGATGAGTGGATATTCAATCTCGAACATGCTCATGCTCTCCTATGCGACCATTTTGGGGTCGCTTCATTAGATGGCTACGGGTTGACGGAGAAGGAGCGAGCCATCTCTGCAGCGGGGGCCATCCTTCATTACGTTCGCGAAACGCAGAAGAGTCAAGCCGCTCACATCACGGGAATATCTCTCCTCCAGCCGACCGACTATCTCATCTTAGACGCGACCACGGTGCGCAACCTGGAATTGGTCCAGTCTCTGGATGGAAGCCGAGATCACACCTTGCTCGACATCCTGGACGAGACACAGACGCCGATGGGAGCCCGTCTCCTCCGGCAATGGCTCCTGCGACCGCTGGTGCGGTTGGGCGAGATCAACCAGCGACTGGAGGCCGTTGAGGAACTCAAAACGGCGACCATCCTCCGCGACCAATTGCGTCTGAAGCTGAAAAAGATTCACGATCTGGAGCGACTGATCACTCGCATCCATCTGGGGACGGCCACGCCACGAGACCTCGTCTCGCTTCGGCTCAGTGGTGATCTCATCCCCGACATCAAAGAACTCCTCGGCGCCGCTCATTCGCCTCTCCTGGAGGTTTTGAGGGAGACGTTGGATGAACTCGCCGATATTCGGGAACTCATCGGCGCGGCCTTGAACGATGATCCCCCCGCTACCCTCAGCGATGGTGGGGTTATTCGGCCCGGCTATCATCACGAACTCGATCAGCTCCGCGAATTGGCCACCAATGGTAAAGCGATCATCGCTCAGCTCGAACGGCGCGAACGGCAGCGAACGGGCATTCAGTCATTGAAGGTGAAGTACAACAACGTCTTCGGATATTTCATCGAAGTCAGCAAGGCCAATCTCCATCTCATTCCTCCCGATTATGAGCGACGGCAAACGCTGGTCTCGGCCGAGCGGTTCGTCACCCCTGAGCTCAAGGAGTACGAAGCGAAAGTACTCGGTGCCGAGGAGCGCATGGCCGAAATCGAAGCGCAACTCTTTCATGACGTCCGCCACCGCGTGGCCGCAGAAACCCGCCGAATACAGAGATCGGCCAAGGCCCTGGCGGTGATCGATGTCCTGGCGGGATTGGCCGAGACGGCCGCTCGTCGGAACTATTGCCGCCCCGTTCTCCGAGATGACGATGAGATCGATATTAAGGATGGCCGTCACCCGGTACTGGAAGTCGTGCAGGATCGGTTCATTCCCAATGATCTCCACATGAACAACTCCACCGATCGATTGCTCATCATCACCGGACCCAATATGGGTGGCAAGAGCGTATTTCTTCGACAGGCGGCCCTGATCGCCATCATGGCTCAGATGGGCTCATTCGTCCCCGCTCGGGAAGCGCGCCTCGGACTCATCGATCGCATTTTCACCCGCGTTGGAGCTTCCGATAGTCTGACCCGGGGCCGATCCACGTTCATGGTCGAGATGATCGAGACGGCGAAGATTCTCAATACGGCCACTCCACGGAGCCTGGTCATCCTCGATGAAGTTGGACGAGGGACGGCCACGTTCGACGGACTCTCTCTGGCCTGGGCCATTGCCGAGTATCTTCACAACAACGCCAATCATGCGGCCAAGACCCTGTTCGCTACGCATTATCATGAGATGACCGAATTGGCCAAACTGCTCCCCGGTGTGCGGAACTATCGAGCGACCGTGAGGGAGTCCAAAGGAGACATCATCTTCCTCCACAAAATCGTGCCGGGGACGGCGAGCAAGTCGTATGGGATCGAAGTCGCCCGGTTGGCTGGATTACCGCGATCGGTCATTGAACGAGCTCGGGAAATCCTGGAGAACCTGGAAGCCAATGAACTCGACCCCACGGGCAAGCCGAAATTGGCCGAGCACTTGCCTTCGCGAGGATCCGATTGGAAGCGACAGCCATCGTTGTTCGATCAGGCGCGATCCACGATCCTCACCGAACTGGCCAGCCTCGACGCCGACGAGCTCACCCCCGAACAGGCGAAACAAAAGCTCATCGAGCTCCAGCAAAGACTACTCTGAGAGAGCGGGAATGCACTCCCTCCATGCTGTTCTTCCATGGAGGAACGTTCCCGGCCGATTCGACGACTTCTTCATCGAAGAATGTGACTCACTTGGATGGAGCCCAGTAGCCGGATCGGGCATGGACTTTGGCTCCCGGGATGTTCACTTCCACTCTCAACGAACGCCATGTTCCATCATGTTTGGTATTCGTTGGATAGTATCCGATGCTATACAGCGTCCCCAACTCCATCCCGATCTGGGCGTAGATACTGTTGAGCTGGGCAAAGGAAGTGAGGGGGAAGACCTTTCCCCCGGTTCGCTCGGCCAATCGACGAAGTTCGCTTCGGGCTAATCGATAGAGACCGAGGGCGATCTGGGCGCTCTCTTCTCCAGTGAACAACCGGGGATCGCCAAAACTGAATCGAGGATCCTGAGGATGGAAAGCCCGTTCATATTTGGCCAGTTGAGACGGAGACAAGATGAACTTCTCTTTCTTCAATCCCTGGATCATATACTCCTTCGTATCTACTTCGATGAAATACGCCACGATACCATTCTGCTCCAGCGCTCGACTGGCCTGCTCGAAATTGTAATAGCTGATGGAATCGACACCATCGGAGAGGACGATGACGGCCTTCCGGCCCGTGGGGCCACTCAATATCTCTCGCGCCACGAGGTAGAGCGCGTCATAGAAGGCCGTTCCCGTTCCTCTCGGAATCCGTCGGATGGCCGATTTGAGGGTGGCGCGGTCGTGGGTTAAATCGGCGAGCAACTCGACCTGCTTCCCGAAGGCCACCACGGCCGCTCGATCTTGGCTCCTCATGCGATCCACAAACTGCTCGGCGGCCCTCTTGACCATGTTCAAATTATTCCGCATGCTCCCGCTATCATCGATGACCAAGACGATATCCACCGGAGTCTCCACGGTGGCAAAATAACTAATTTTTTGCCGTTGACCATTCTCATAGACGATGAAGTTGTCGGCCGTGAGCGTGGTGAGAGCTTTTCCCCCGGGAAGCGAAACGCTGACCGTGAACGAGACCAAATCGGATCGAAGCTCTAAGGTCGCCTCCCCCTGCTCCGGGTTCTGCCACCACCATTCATTATCGTCCCATGCGCCGACCGGACCCATCGTCACGATCAAGGCGACGATGGTGAACCACGGCAAGAAGAGGAGCCCCCACTTCCTGGTGACGCGAATGCCAACGAGCACAGTCCAATTGTGGCACAGTCTCGGATGAGGGGCAAGACACTGGTGAACTCGTGGCAACATCGCTCGACGGTCCTGGCCGGTGTGCTGATATCCGCCCCCTTCATTGACATCGTTTCGAACCGCTTCGTATAATTACCGAGTAAGCCAAGACTTGAGGATTGCCGATGAAGCGGATCGACATACTGGTGGGTAGCTTTCTCTTCGGCATGACAGCTATCCTGGCCTTCTCTTTTCCTCAGAGACCGGCACCTCAGTCTCCCGGACAAATTCGGTTGGGTACGATCGGCGTGAACCTCCCGGTCACCGTGGTAGATAAGAAAGGGAGACTGGTGACCGATCTGACGCTGGAGAATTTTGAAGTGTATGAAGATGGCGAACTCCAGTTCATCCGCTCCTTGTCCAGGGAAGACGATCTCCCACTGAATATCGGCGTCCTCATGGATGCCAGCAATAGCGTTCGGCCCAAGCTGAAATTCGAGAAGGGTGCGGCGATGAGTTTCCTCGACGCGGTGGTTCGCCGAGGACAGGATCGGGCTCTGTTTGTCATCTTCAATTCTCGCGTCGAGTTGCTTCAGGATTTCACCGATAATCTGGAAGATCTACGAGACGCCATTTACTCGGTGAAGGCCCGCGGCCCAACATCGTTGTACGACGCTATTTACCGCGTTTGCCAAGAAAAAATGCCCTCGGCTCAGGGACGCCGGGCGATCGTCACCATTTCTGATGGTGAAGACACGGCCAGCCAACACACATTGGATGAAGCCATCGAGATGGCCCAGAAGACCGAGGTCATCATCTATTGCATAGGGACGACGAATGCCGGCCCCTTTGGCGTCACGCGCGGGATCAAAGGAGCCCCGGGGAATAAGGAACTGGAGCGATTGGCCACCGAAACGGGAGGACGAGCCTTCTTCCCCACCGACCTCTATGAATTGGATAAGATCTTCGCCGAAATCGAAGAAGAACTTCACAACCAGTATATCCTGTTTTACATCTCCACAAACCAGGAGCGCGACGGGAAGTTTCGTAAGATCAAGGTGAAGATCGTCGGCCGCGACGGGCTTCATGTTCGCGCCAAGCGGGGATATAAAGCGCCGCTCGGAGAGTCGCTGCTGTGAACACGGCGCAACCAACCGATCCTCATCGGGCATCGAATGAGCGTATGAACAAGATCTCCATCGGTGTCGGCCTTTTGCTCGCCCTTGGAATAATGGCTGTATCGTCCTATGGTCAAGGGTCAAACCGTCCCCCCTCGGATCCCCCGATCGCCCAGAAGCAGGGTCAGCGTCAGGAACCCGGTGAAACGGTCGAGCTGTCCTCGCGCCTGGTCAATGTATTCTTCACGGTCACCGATAAGCGGAATGCCTTCATCACCGACATTCGAAGAGAGGAAGTCGAGGTTCTGGAGAACGGCGAGCCTCAAGAGATCTTCATGTTCAAAAGACAGACCGATGTGCCATTGACCATTGCGCTCCTCATCGATGTCAGCGCCAGCGAACAATACACCCTCCCGGACGAGAAGTTTGCCGCCGGCCGATTCCTTCGCTCCATCGTGCGCCCGATGAAAGACACCGTGGCGATTATCAAGTTCCGCGACGAAGCCATTCTCGTTCAGGATTTCACTTCCACCGTCGATCGGATGGAGGAAGCCCTGGCTCGCATCCGCTATACCCCACGCACGACCACGAACAGGCGCAGTACGTTTGGGGGGACCTCTCTCTATGATGCCGTTTATGTGACCTGCCAGAATCTGCTCGCCGAGCAAGCTGGCCGCCGCACAATTATTCTCCTCAGCGATGGTGAGGATACAACGAGCTACTATCGGCTGTCCGATGCCATCGATCGCGCGCTCCGATCCGAGGTGACGGTTTACGCCATTGGCATTGGCGACCGATTCCGTTTTGGTCTGGATAAAAAGACGCTGAGGAAACTCACCGGGGAAACCGGCGGACGAGCGTATTTCCCCAAGAATCCCGACGAACTCATGCGAGCATTCCGCCAAATTGAAGACGAGCTCAGAAGTCAGTACCTGGTGGCCTATTATCCGTCCAATCCAAAGCAGGACGGAACGTTCAGGAGCATTGAGATCCGAATTCCTACCCGCAAGGACCTTCGCCTTCGTTATCGACGTGGCTACTATGCGGGGCGAGCGAGCCAATGAGCCGCCAGCATCGCTCATCAATCCACCGGATAACCTCCACTCCATCAGTTGGACGCACTTTCTAGCAGGGCATTGAACAACAGTTTAAATGTCCCATGCGTTTGGCCTCGGTGGACTGGAGGAAAGCCGATCAAGATCACGCGCCCCCGACCCAATGCAATATCGAGAATGGCCGGTCGGCCAGCAATCTGTTCTTCACCACGGAGATACCCACTCTTCAACACGTTGGACGAAGCATAGCGGGCGACGACGTGGATGGTGGATCCCCCGGGCGTCTCCAGAACGTCGAAGGCCATGCTATTGCGGAAAAAGGCCATGGCCTGAGCGGGCATGCCATAACCCAAAGGGTGCAAATTGTTCACCTCCAAACCGAGGATGGAGCCTGGACAAGCGAACTCGTCTTGGGATAAGGAAGCCAGGGGATTGCGGATCATGAGATCGAAGTGCTCCAGAGCGAGTTGACAGGCGCGACCGATACACACCAACGTACCTCCTTTCTCCACAAAGGCTCGAAGCTGTTGAACTCCCGCTAGTCCCAATCCACCGGTGTAGGGCTGCGGATATCTCCCCTCAGCGTGTCCATCCAAGATCTGCCGGTATGCCTGGTCGGGAATGATGAGGCCATCAAATCGATCCTCCAGGTGTCCTTCTCGCACGTCGGCATCATGAACATTCTGGTAAGAGAACCCGAACTGGTCCAACACCCAACGCGTCCACCCCTCATCGGTCGCGGGAACCCAGCTCCGATAGATCCCGATTCGCGGGGCCGAGAGGGGAGCGATGACGTCGTCGGGAATGTGCCTGACCGGATACACCGTCACCATATACTTCTCGGCCAACTCGGCGATGCGATGATCGACCGACGGCGGCCGATGAGCGGGTGGCGTGAGGACGAAACTTCCCCGCTCATAGAGTTTTTCATCGATCTCGATATCGCGGCGGAGCCGTCCCACCCTGATGCCCTCTTCCGAGCGGATTAATTCGTTGACCAGAGCGAAAGCGGCGTTGGCTCGAGGCCGAATGATCCACAAAGCCGGGGGCTCCTCCCAGGGAACAGAGGCAACCCCTACACTGGAGAGGGTGGCCCGTTCGACTTTCCTCAAATCCGCCTCGAACGGTCGATCGATCTGAACGACGCGTACGCCCATCTGCATGGGAAGCGTCCAACCGGCGATATCGTATGGCTGGCGGATTCCTTCCTCAGCGGAAGACCTCAACAGCGGGTAGTGCTGAACC
>RFHM01000133.1 GCA_003696865.1 Acidobacteriota bacterium
CGCCCGGTCGGCCCATGCATCACCGAGCAATCCAGTTCCACTTCCCCTTGCTCGTTGGGGAGACCGCCATATCCCACGGAGATATCGTTGGGATCGTCTTCGACAATGTTCACGCCGGCGATCACCGCATCGAGCGTGTCTTTTCCTTCCAGAAGGAGCTGGAAGGCCTTCTTGGTGGCTCGAATGCCGTTGTAATAATCGGTTCCATCTTCCAGGCGAACGTGGTTGGAGCTGGAGATCACAACCGGGCGTTGAGCGATAGCTCGTCCGATGGCCCCGGTGGTTCGGCCTTCGGCCATCCTCGCGCCGACGGTTGCCAGAGCGCTCGCTTTGATGAATGTGCGACGGGAAATCGTCATCACCCTGTCCTCCTTTATCCTGAAGTTGGCCAAGCCATGTCACCGAGCTACTTTACTGCTTCGCGGAGAAACTTTCAACAGCTTTGACGTTTCTTCCCCGAACGAGCTGCTGGCGGAGGCCAGCCCTGCGCGGCGGTCATTTGCATTTCGTTGAGCAAGCGAATAACATTACCTTTGCGGTGACGGAACGAGAGAGAGCGCATCGACCTCCAGACCGCCAGATGAGGACCGATGAGCGGGATTCCCTGCTCGGGCGGGTCATTGCCGACCGATATCGCATCGAGGCCAAGATCGGTCAAGGGGGAATGGGATCGGTCTATCGCGCGCGCAATGTGGTGACCGGTAAGCAGGTGGCCATCAAGGTCCTGCTTCAAGATCTGGCCGCGTATGAGAGTTTCGTCCAACGCTTCTTGCACGAAGCGCGGGCCGCCGCCTATCTGAATCATCCGCACGCCATCAATATCATCGACTGTGGCCGAGATGGTGAAGTCGTCTATCTGTTGATGGAATATGTCGAGGGGCGCACGTTGACCGAGGTCATGCGGGAAGAAGGGCCATTCCCTCTGGAGCGGGCAGCGGTCATCCTCAAACAGATATGCGCCGCCGTCGCCGATGCTCACGCTCAATCCATCATTCATCGGGATTTGAAGCCGGACAACATCATGCTCCAGAGCGTCGCCGGTCATCCCGATTATGTGAAGGTGCTCGATTTCGGCATCGCTAAGGTTCTGGACGAGCAGAAGCGGGGGTCGGGACCGGTGTCGAAGAATATTTTTGTGGGGACTCCGGAGTATGCCTCTCCAGAGCAGTGTAATTCCAAACGGCTCACGCCGCTCTCGGACATCTATAGTTTGGGAACGATCCTCTATCAAATGTTGACCGGCACGCCTCCGTTCACCGGCGAGCCGATGGAGGTCATGCTGAAACACATTCATGAAGACCCGCCGCCGTTGAGCTCATTTCGTCCCGACATCGATCAGGCAGTGGAAGAGGTGTTGAGGCGGGCGTTGAGCAAGAATCCTCATGACCGGCAACAACATGTCCTCGATCTCGCCGAGGAGTTCGAGGCGGCCATTCGGCGTGGGTCGGCGCATCGTCCGATGGTTGGAGAGCGGACGGGCCGCGTGCGAATTCCCGCCTCATCGCCACCGGTGCATCCGACCGAGGTGGCGACGACCATCTCCCCCGAACTATCGCCCGTCTCGCCCGGAATCAGGGTCTGGTGGCGTTGGCGGATGGGCATCGTGCTCGTCATGGCGGCCGTGGGCCTGGGAGCCGGATTCAAGTTCTATCGGTGGTATCATATCGTGCCCGAGCTGCCGCGTCCGCCCGAGATGAAACTGGCTCGGCCTCCGGCGCTGCCCACGAAGGCCCTGACCGAAGCGCGCCGCCTCTTCGAAGAGGGGAATCGGGATGGGGCCGTGCGCGCACTGATCGAACTGCTCGACAATGATCAGGGATTCAATCCTCAAGCGCACAACCTGCTCGGTCAGATCTATTTTGATCAGGGCGATTACGATGGCGCGCGCCGGGAGTTCGCATTGGCCATCGACCAGATGGAGGGTGTCTATCCCGATGCTCGCTATCATTTGGCCCTTCTGCTGCGCGAGCAGGGTCAACGGGCCGAAGCCGAGCGTCAGTTCCAGCGGGCGTTAGAGGAGAGCAACGGCTTTCATCTGCCCACGCTGGTCGCCCTCGGAGCGTTGGCCCTGGAGCGCGGTCAAGTGGATGAGGCGGAATCCCTGTTTCATCGGGTCATCGCTCAGGCCGGTGACGCCCCGGAGGAACTCCTCCAGGTCGGTCGCGTCCTCATGCTCAGGAAGCAGTACGAACTGGCCATCCGCGAGTTTCGCCAGGCTATTGCCTTGCGTCAGGGATTCTATCCCGAGGCGGCGTTGTATCTCGGGTTGACGCTCATCGAGCAGGGCGACCTCGCCTCGGCGACGGCCATTCTCCAACAAGCGGTGGAGCAGTGCGGTGGGAACTATGCCGAGGCGCGAAAAGCGCTGGGTCTCGTCTTGTACCGGCGAGGCGCCTATACTGAAGCGATCGAGGAGCTCAAAGCGGCCATTCGCCTTCGGGGGGGGAACTTTCCCGCCGCCGAATTCGCCTTAGGAACTGTATTGGCCGATTGGGCGATCGGTCGGTATGAACAAGCCGAGCGCTATCTCCAACTGGCCATCACCCACCGGGCCGGCCATTTCCCCGAGGCGCGCCGCGCACTGGGGCGACTCTATTGGGCGCGATTGGGCCAACTGGATAAGGCCAGGAGGATATGGACCGAACTCGGCGACGACCTCCGCATCGCGGTCATGGCCCAAGCCATCCAGCTCGACGGGACGGTCGACCGAGGGGTTGAGCAACGCGTCGGGGGGCGCCCACTGGATGCTGGGGATCGGTTGGCCTTCGCCTTCGTACCCGTCCCCGGTGAGGCGGGTCCGCCAACGGTGACATTCACCATCGGCGACCACGTGCTTCACGTGCACTATGTGAACGGTGCGGAGGAGTCACCGCCTCACTGGGTGGCGTCTATCGAGACGCCCGGCGGCCAGCACCGACTCAGCATGCCCATCATCGAGAACCAACTGATGGGCAAGGTCTCGGTCCAGGTCGTCGTCCGAGTCGGTGATGAGGGCATCGTGCTCACTCTCGATGGCCAGGACGTAGATCGAGTGGATTCACCATTGCCCGCCTCCGTGTGGGCTCGCGTCCGCGGGGGACGACTCATCCTGTACGAGATTCGGTGGCTGGATGAGCGGGAAGAGATTCCCAGCCAGATCATTCCCGCGGTCAGTCCCAGAGGGCCGGTGGGGCGGGGTTCATGCGCCGAACGCATCGCGCATGCGGTATCTTGATTGAGTTATGGCCAGGAAAAGAAAGAAGCCGACGCAACGGCAGAACATCGCCCAGCACTTGTTCGAAGAGGGCTTGCAGCATTTTCAGCGCGGTGATCTCAAGGGCGCAATTCAGTCTTTTCAGGCGGCCATCGATCGGCAACACGGGCGATTTCCTAAAGCCTACTTTTTCCTCGGTTGGGCGTTGGCCGATGGTGGGGAGTGGGATGGCGCAGTGGAGGCTTTCTCTAAGGCCATCGAGCAGCAACCGATCAATCCCGACGCCTATCTCCGTCTCGGACTCTGCCTGACTCGGAGAGGAGAGTGGGATCGGGCTGCAGAAGCTTTTCAGCGGGCCATCGAGCAGCAGAGAGGGAACCATCCGACCGCTCTGGACCACCTGGGGTGGGTGTTGTACCAGCAGGGACGCATCGAATCGGCCATCGGAGCTTTTCGGGAAGCCATCGCCCAGCGAGGAGGGCTGTTTCCGCGAGCCCACTATCACTTGGGGTTGGCTTTACTCAGTCAGGGCGATGAGCAGGCGGCCGAGGAGGCGTTCGCCAAAGCCATCGAGCAATCCAGTCATCCTCGACCGGAGTACCACCTGCAGTTGGGTAAACTGTTGCTCAATCGCGGCGAGGTGGATCGGGCCCTCGCCACCCTGGAAGCGATCGGCCCGTCGCCTGGCGGCCCTGCGGCCGAGATTCAGTTCCAGCTCGGACGAGCGCTGTTGATGCGAGGTGAATGGGATCGGGCCATTGCCGCCTTCCGGTCGTCACTGGAAGTCCAGCCGGTGAATCCAGAGGCGCACTACGAATTGGGTCGAGCTCTGGCGCGTCAGGGACGACTGGATGAGGCCATCGAAGCGTTCCAGTCGGCGGTCGAACAGCGAGGAGGAGTTTATCCGGCGGCGTCCCACTGCCTGGGAGTAGCTTACGCCCAGAAAGGGCAGTTGGATCAGGCCATCGAGGCGTGCCGTCAGGCCATCGAACAGACGCCGTATTTCCCTCAAGCCCACTATGATTACGGGCGGTTCTTGCTCACGCGCGGCGAGGTGGATCGCGCGATCGAAGCGTTGGAGACGGCCATCGATCAGCGACAGGGGGAGTACCCGGAAGCAGAGCGCGAGTTGGGCCGAGCCTGGGCGTTGCACGGCGACATCGAAAAGGCGATGACGCTCTACCGTCGGGTGATCGAACGTGGTTATGATGTTGCCGAGACGCAGTATGATCTGGGGCAACTCCTCTGTGCTCAGGGTCAGTGGGAAGCTGCCGCCGAGGCCTTTCGTTCGGCCCTCGATGAGGCGGGAGGCCATTTCGCTCGAGCGGCTTACGATCTGGGGCGCGTCCTTTACCGGCAAGGCGATCTGGGAGGTGCGGCAGAAGCCCTTCGGCGGGCCCTCGGTGATCAGCCGCATTTCCCCGATGCCCATTATCTGCTCTCTTGCATCCTGCTGGAACTTGGCGACATCCAACAGGCGCAACAGGAGATCGCCATCGCCCTCGCCCAACACGAAGAGCCGTTCCCTCAGGCTCATCACCAGCTCGGGCGCATTCTCTATGCCCAGGGAAGTCTCCAGGAGGCCATCGGAGAATTCCGTCGCGCCATTGATCAGCGTGGGGGCATCTTCCCGCAGGCTCATTACGATCTGGGATTGGCCCTGTTGACGGGCGATGACGTGAAAGGGGCGATCGCCGCTCTGCGCGAGGCCATCGAGCAGCAACCCGAGAACTGGCCTGAAGTCTATCTGGCCCTGGGGCGCGCCCTGCTTCGTGACGCCCAGGTGACCGAGGCCATTCAGATGCTCACTCGAGCTATCGAGCAACGGGCCGAGATGCCCGAGGCCCACTACTGGCTCGGTCGGGCCTACCTGGAATCCTCCCGGCCCGAGGACGCCGTGGCCGAGTTCCGCCTGGCCATCGAGCAGCAGCCGCGATTCGCTGCCGCCCACTATAACCTCGGTCGAGCGTTGACCGAGCTCGCTCACCTGGATGAGGCCATTGAAGCCTATCGGCGAGCGCTGGAACTGAGTCCCGAGTTCCATAAGGCGCATCATGCTCTGGGAGTGGCCTATCTCTTCAACGGCCAGGTTGAGGAGGCCATCGGCGCGCTGAAGCGTGCTGTGGAACTGAAACCGGATTTCGTTCAGGCCTACCGTGATCTGGGACTGGCTTTGCGCGAGAGTGGGGATGTGGATGCCGCGATCGAGGCGTATCGCACGGCCATTGACCAATTGGGCCAGGATGTTCCCGCTTCTCTCTACTATGATCTGGGGATGGCGCTCCTGGCCAGAGGCGCTCTGGATGAAGCCATCGAAACGTTTCAATCGGCCATTGCTCGGGAGGAGAATAATCGTCAGGCCTACTATCAACTGGGCCTCGCTTTTTACGAGCAGGGGCAGTTGGATCGGGCCATCGATGCCCTCCGGCGAGCACTCGCCGTAGGCTCTGAACCCTTTCCCCACGGCCACCACAGCCTGGGACTGGCCCTGTATGAGGCGGGGGACTTGGATGAAGCCATCGAGGCATTCCGAAAGGCGGTGGAGCAGATCGAGCATTTTCCTGCCGCTTATTACAATCTGGGCAATGCGCTCTACAGGAAAGGATTGTTCCGGGAAGCAGCGGATGCCTACCGGACGGCTATTGAACAGAGTGGAGGGCGGTTCCCCGAGGCGCAGCGGAACTTGGGCAATGCCCTGTTGCGCAGCGGGGAACTCCAGCAGGCTGTGGAGGTCTATCGCCAGGTGATCGACCAATCGCCCGGCGGGGATCCTCACACCACTCATAATCTGGGGTTGGCCTTGTTCGATGCCGGTGACCTGGAGGGGGCGGTCGAGGCGTTGACCCGGGCGGTGCAGCTTCGGGAGCGGGATCCTGAGATTCATTATCATCTCGGGCTGGTCTATGCCCGTCGCGGCGATCTCGATGAAGCCATCCGGTGCTTCCAACAGGCGCTGGCTTTGACCGATGGCCTGGCCCCTCATATCCACTTCGAGTTGGCTCGGGTGCTTTACGAGAATCGGGATTATGAGGCCGCCGTCTCTGAATTTCGGCGGGCCATCGAGCAGCGGGGTATGTATCCTGAGGCCGAGTACTGGCTGGGCCGCGCGTTGGTGCGGTCGGGCCGGATGGAAGAAGCCATGACGGCGTTCACCCATGCTTGCCAAGCGCAATCGACGGGCTACCCGGAGGCTCGCTACGAGCTCGGCTTGTTGCTCGCCCGCCAGGGAAAACTCGATGAGGCGATTCAGCAGTTCGGGTTGGCCATCAAGGAGAGTGGGGGGCAGTTCCCCGAAGCTCATTATCAAAAAGGGCGCATCCATGCGCGCATCGGTCAGATCGACAAAGCCATCGAGGAATATGAGGAGGCGATCGCCCAACGACAGGGCGTGTTCGCCGAAGCTTATGCCGACCTCGGGCGCGTCCTCTACACGAAGGGCGATCTCTCGGCGGCCAACGAAGCCCATCGGAAAGCGCTGCAACAGCGCGCCGCGTCAGCGTCCCTCGGCGAAGGGGTGGCCATCACCGAGTCCGTTCCCGATGACCTGATGAGGACGTTACGGTCGCAGTTGCGGCAGGCCGAGACGGCCGCGCCGGTATCGCCGCCCGAAGTGCGCCGTCCCCATATTGAGAGCGAAACTCCGGATGAAGAAGAACGCTTGCTCGCTCAGGTGGTCGAGGAGAAGACCACGGAATCCGCCGACGAGGTCGAGGACGATGACCGAGATTCTGAAGCTGTTTGAAGAGACGGGAGCCATCCTGGAGGGGCATTTCCTTCTCTCCTCGGGGCGGCACAGTCCGCGTTACGTTCAATGCGCTCTGGTTCTCCAGTATCCGGACAAGGCTCAATTTCTCGGCGAACGGTTGGCCGAGCGCTTCCGAGCGGCGGCCGTGGACACGGTCATCGCTCCAGCCATCGGCGGGATTCTGGTCGCTCACGAGGTCGCGCGGGCCCTGGGCGCTCGTGCGATCTTCGCCGAGCGGAGAGGAGGGCGGATGCAGTTGCGACGTGGCTTCGATCTGTCTCCGGGCGAGCGGGTTGTGGTCGTGGAAGATGTGGTGACCACGGGAGAGTCGATGAGAGAGGTCGTCGAGATCGCCCTGGAGAAAAAAGCGATCGTGGTCGGTTTGGGCGCCATCCTCGATCGCGGTCGCGCGGCCCGGTTCTCCGCCGGACTGTCGCTGGAAGCGCTCCTCACTTTGGACATCCCCCTTTACGAACCCACTCGATGTCCGCTCTGTGAGCAAGGCATCCCTCTCACCATTCCGGGAACGCGACAGGCCCAATGAGGAATGTGCGAATCACCATCGAATATGATGGGACGGCCTATCACGGGTGGCAAAAGCAACCATGCGGCCCGACGATACAGGGCGTATTGACCGAGATTCTCACCCGCCTGGACGGACGGCCCGTCATCGTCCATGGAGCGGGGCGAACCGATGCCGGCGTACATGCCATTGGGCAAGTCGCCAGTTTCTTCTTTCGACGAGAGATGACCGAGTGGGAACTGCTCAAGGCGTTGAACGGAAACCTCCCTCCGGATATCCGCGTCGTGGATGTCGCGTTCACCCATCCCCAATTTCACGCCCGATGGAGCGCCCGGACCAAAACCTATCGGTACGCGTTCTTTCTGGGGAAGGTGATGAGTCCGTTTTTCTATCGCTACGTGTATCACTGTCGCTATCGATTGGACCTGGAGCGTGTTCGGGAAGCCGCCGAGCTGTTCAAGGGAGAGCACGATTTCGCCGGATTCGCCACGCAACCGTACAGGTCATCGAGCACCATTCGGCGGATCATCGACGTGAACCTCGTTCACCAGGAGGAGTTCCTCCATCTCTACATCACGGCCGACGGGTTCTTGCGCTCCATGGCCCGACGGATCGCCGGAACTCTCCAAGAAGTAGGGCGCGGGAAGATGTCCCTCGACGATGTGCGACGCCGGCTCGCTGGGGATCACCTCGGACCGGAAGGACCATCGCTTCCGGCCAAAGGGTTGACGCTCATCCGCGTCGACTATTAACATGGCATTTGCACTCCGGGAGGATAGGCGACGAGCATGTGGGAAGCCTTCGCGGGCGTCATCAAACGCGGATCGGTGGAGGAAAAACTCCTTCACCAGATCGATCCCCAGCGCATTCCGCGACACACGGCCATCATCATGGATGGGAATGGCCGTTGGGCCCAGCGTCGGGGCAAGTCGCGCGTGGCCGGTCATCGGGCTGGCGCGCGAGCGGCGCGGCGGGCGGTGGAGACGTGTGCCCGGCTGGGGATCGAAGTGCTCACCCTCTATGCCTTCTCCACCGAGAACTGGAAACGCCCGGCCGAAGAGGTGCAGGCGCTCATGCAGTTGCTCAAGGAGTTCATCGATCGGGAGTTGCATGCGCTCAAAAAGAACAATATTCGACTTCGCGTCATCGGGCGGCTTCACGAATTGGATCCCTCGGTGCAGGAAAAAGTGCTGCAGGCCATCCACGAGACGCGCGACAATGGGCGCATGCTCCTCGTCGTGGCCCTCAATTACAGCGGTCGCGCGGAGTTGGTCGATGCTTTCCGGTCGCTGTATCGGGAGGCAGTGGAGCGAGGGTGGATGCCCGATCAGATCGATGAACACGCCATCCGGCGTCATCTCTACACCGGCGACCTTCCCGACCCCGATCTGTTGATTCGCACCAGCGGCGAGATGCGGATCAGTAATTTCTTGCTCTGGCAGATCGCCTACACCGAACTTTATGTGACGGAGGTCCTTTGGCCCGATTTCGGGCCGGCGGATCTCTTCTCGGCCATCCTCGCCTTCCAGCACCGGGAGCGCCGCTATGGCGGCATTCCATCCGATCTCCCGGTGGCCGCACGTTGAGATTCCAGACTCATGAAACAACGCTTGCTGACCACCTTCCTGGCCATCCCCCTCCTTTACTACGCGTTGTGGATAGCCCCGCCCATCGTTTTTGCCCTGTTCGTCGTGGGGGCCGTCATTTTCGGTCTCAATGAATTTTATGGCATGGCCGAGAGGGTGGGAGCGTCGGGCTCCCTGTGGATCGGGGGAGTGGCCAGCGTGTTCGTCCTCGTGGCGTTTTGGCGCCACGAGATGGAATACGCCGTTCTGGTTTTGGTCATGGTCGTGGCCGTCGCCATGATCGCCCATATGGTCCGACGGCGACCGTTGAGCATGGCCTTACGGTCAATTTCGACCACGTTAGCCGGCGTCGTTTACCTGGGCGTCTGCATGGGATATCTCATCGGCGTGCGCCTGGTGGCGCAGGAGACGATGCTCTCGGCCAAGTTGCTCTCGTTTTACTTCATGGTGATTTGGGGCGGCGATTCCATGGCCATGCTGGTGGGGAGGCGGTTCGGTCGGCGGCCTCTTCTGCCGGTGATCAGTCCCAAGAAGACCGTGGAAGGGGGACTCGGCGGGTTGGCCGGGAGCTTGCTGGGGGCGATCATCAGTCAGGTGTGGTTCTTCCCCGAATTGAGATTCGCCCAGGCGGTGGGTCTCGGCCTGGTCATGGGGGGGGTGGCGCAGGTCGGGGATTGGTGCGAATCGATGCTCAAGCGTGGATCGGAGATCAAGGATGCCAGCGGGATCATCCCCGGCCATGGCGGGGTCCTGGATCGGCTGGATAGCTTGCTGTTTAATGCGCCGATTCTGTACTATTTCTATCAGTGGTGGATGTCATGAAAAACGTTGTCATCCTGGGTTCCACCGGGTCGATTGGTGAGAATACGCTCAATGTGATCGCGCATCTCGGCGAGCGATTCCGCGTCTTCGGCTTGGGTGCCGGGAGAAACGTCCAGCGATTGGCCGAGCAGATCGGTCAACACCGACCGGCTCTGGTCTCCATCGCTCGGGACGAGGACGTTCCCAAACTGCGACGGCAGCTCGATGCTTTGGGGATCAGCCCGTCCCCACCCATCCTGGTGGGCATCGATGGGTTGATCGCCTTGGCCAGCCATCCCGAGGCTCACATCGTCGTCTCGGCCACGGTGGGCGCTGTGGGGCTCCGACCGACGTCGGCGGCCTTGGAACGGGGCAAGCGCGTGGCCTTGGCCAATAAAGAGTCGTTGGTCGTCGCCGGCGAGGTCATGATCAGAACAGCGCGGGAGTCGGGAGCCGAACTCATCCCCATCGACAGCGAACATAATGCCCTTCATCAGTGCCTGCGGGGTGTCGCCACCCAACACGTCCGACGGCTCATTCTCACGGCGTCCGGCGGCCCGTTTCGACAAGCGTCCATGGACGAGATGAAAGCGGCCACGCCCGAACAGGCCCTGCGGCATCCGACGTGGAAGATGGGGCGCAAGATCACCATCGATTCGGCGACCCTGATGAACAAAGGATTGGAGATCATCGAAGCCTCCTGGTTGTTCGATATGGAACCGGATCGGATCGATGTCGTCATCCATCCGCAGTCGGTGGTTCATTCGATGGTCGAACTCATCGATGGCTCGGTGATCGCTCAACTCGGCGTCACCGATATGCGCTGCGCCATTCAGTACGCGCTGACGTTTCCCGACCGATGGCCTACGCCGTTGCCTCGATTGTCGTTCGCGCCCCGATTGAGCTTGGAGTTCCATCCGCCGGATACGCGGCGATTCCCTTGCTTGGCATTAGCCTATCGAGCGGCCCGCGCTGGTGGGACCATGCCGGCAGTGCTCAATGCGGCCAATGAAGTGGCCGTTCAAGCCTTCCTCGATGGGCGCATTGGGTTCATGGAGATCCCCGAAGTCATTCGCTCGGTCATGGATGACCACGCCGTGAGACCGGCCGAAAGCATCGAGCAATTGGTGCGGGTTGATGCCTGGGCGCGCGATCGAGCACAACACGCCATAGGAAACGGAGGCGGGTGGACAGGGGGGAGTGCATGAAGTAAACTACTCCGGTTTCGGAGTGTGAGCCGGTGCCTGTTTCGGGTCGGGATCAGAGTTGAATGAAGAATCGGGAGAGAGTCACGTGGAAGCTTTATTCTTGAATCTGGGCACATTCATCATTGTCATTGGCGTTTTGGTCTTTTTTCACGAAGCGGGTCATTTCAGCGTGGCCAAGCTCTTTAGGGTGAGCGTCGAGACGTTCAGCCTGGGATTTGGTCCGCGCTTGTTTGGGTTCAAGCGGGGAGAGACCGACTATCGGGTGAGCGCCATTCCCCTGGGCGGATACGTCAAGATGCTCGGCGAGAATCCCGACGAACTGGAGGAGACCCGCGGATTGCAGGGAGCGCTGGTCTCCAAGCCGGCGTGGCAGCGGTTCTTCATTTTTCTCGCCGGTCCCTTGGCCAACCTCCTCCTCGCCATCGTCATCCCGGCGGCTCTCTACATGTTCAGTTATGAGGTTCCCGCCTATCGAACCGAGCCCGCGCGCGTGGGCTTCGTGGCCGTGGGATCGCCGGCGGAGAGGGCGGGCATTCGGCCGGGTGACCTCGTGGTTCAATTCGACGGATTGAACAATCCCACCTGGGCGGAGCTCGAAGACTACACGGCTCTCAAACCGGGCGAGCGCGTCTCCGTGGTCATCGAGCGAGGTGGTCAACGTCGGACCCTCACCCTCGACATCATGGAAACGACCGAATCGGGGGAGACCATTGGTTTCACCGGGCTCCTGCCCGATCTCCCGGGCGACGGAGTGGTCATCAATGAAGTGCAACCGGGAACTCCTGCTGAGAGAGCCAGATTGCGGCCGGGCGATAAGATCATCGCCATCAATGGGTTGCCCATCAAAAACATGAAAGAGGTGACCGCTTGCGTGCATCCCAATGTGGGACGCGCGCTGACCTTCACGATTCTGCGAGAGGGCCGGAGATTGGACGTACACCTCACGCCGTTTTTCGATGAGGCCTTGGGATTCGGCCGCGTGGGGTTCAGTGCTACGCCGACCCTCCCCCCCATGGTGGCCTCCCGGTTGGGACCGATCGAGGCGTTCGCCGAAGCCGTGAGGTTCAATGCCCATTATCTCGGATTGATCGCCGAGGCTCTCTCCTCGATCGCTAAAGGACGCCGCTCCATTCGAGAGACATTTGCCGGACCGGTGGGGATTGCCGTCATCTCCGGCGAAGCGGCTCAACAAGGCCTGCAATCATTCTTGCACATGATGGCCATTCTCAGTTTGAGCTTGGGGATCTTCAACTTGTTCCCCGTCCCCGTCCTCGATGGCGGTCAGATCTTCATGCTCTTCTTGGAGAAAGGATTCCATTGGTTCGGTCAGGAGATGAGCGTCAGTTTGCGCGAGAAGATTCAAACCATCGGATTCGCCGTACTGGTCTTCCTCATGGGATACATGATTTACGCTGACATTGCCAAATTGATCCAGTAACCGGGCCTGGGAGGCATCCGTCCCCACCGTTGTAGTTGGCCTCACTCGATGATGGCCAGTACTTCTCCGGGATTGACCGTCTGGCCGGGAGTGACTCGGAGTTCGACGACTTTTCCATCTTTGGGCGATCGGATTTCGTTCTGCATCTTCATCGCTTCGATGATGAGAACCCCTTGGCCTTCCTTTACGAGCTCACCGGGTTGCCGAAGCCACTGAATGACCCGACCGGGGATGGTGGTGGTGAGTTCGACCTTCCCAGAGACGAGCGCCGACCCTCGCTGGCGGCGTCGCCGGGGATCGATCACCTGGAGATCAAACTGTCGATGTCCGACGGTGACGGTGAGCGACGACGGGCTTTCGCCGGTGACGCGCACCTCGATGACCCGGTGGTGGAGGAGCAGAAGGTAGACTCCCGGTTCCGGTTGATCGACGACGAATTCCACCGGCCGTCCATCGATGGTAGCCAGCTCGTGATGGCCATTCGATTGAAGCTCAACCGTATATTGCTCGTTATCCAGATCGATGAGATATCTCATAGCCGTGAGTTGAGGAGCGCCCACCGCCCTTGGGTCTTCCACGGACTCTCGGACGGCCGACGATGATCGGCAGTTTGATTGGCGACGGCGGACTGTCGTGTGTGGAGTGCGGCAGCGATGAGAGCGGCATCGCGGAGTAATCCTTCCGGCTCTTCCCATGAGCGTCGGTGGAAAAAGCGGTCCACATAGCCGGTATCCAGATGGCCGGCGATGAACTCTCGATCGCGCACGATCTGACGATAAAAGGGGATGGTCGTCCGGATGCCATCGAGGACATATTCATCGAGAGCGCGGCCCAGACGCTCGATGGCCTCGGTTCGCGTCCGCCCCCAGACGATGAGCTTGCTGAGCAGTGGATCATAATCGAGGGGAACCTCCCAACCGGCATATACGCCGGAATCGACGCGAACGCCCGGACCCATGGGCGGGCGATAACGCGCGATCCGACCTGGGCTGGGCATGAACTCCCGCTCCGGATCTTCGGCGTAAATGCGGCATTCGATGGCGACCCCGCGCCACTGAATTTCATCTTGTCGGAAAGAGAGCGGATGGCCGGCAGCGATGCGAATCTGTTCCCGCACCAGGTCCACGCCCGTCACCCATTCGGTCACCGGGTGTTCGACCTGGAGTCGCGTATTGATCTCCAGGAAATAGAAGTTCTTCTGCTCATCGACGAGAAATTCCACAGTCCCCGCATTCTGATATCCCGCTTCGCGGGCAATGCGGCAGGCAACATCGCCCATACGCTGTCGGAGATCAGGATCATTCAATGGAGAAGGGCACTCTTCGATGACCTTCTGATGGCGGCGTTGAATGGAGCATTCGCGCTCGCCAAGATGCACGATATTCCCATGATGGTCGCCGAGGATCTGAATCTCGATATGGCGTGGCCGCTGGATCACCTTCTCGATGTAGACGGCCTCTTGACCGAAGGCCGCCCTGGCTTCTGATTGCGCCATCCGGAACGCGGCGTCCAGTTCATCGGGCGAGGAGACCAGACGCATACCCTTGCCGCCACCCCCCGCTGCGGCCTTCAACAGAAGGGGATATCCCACCGCCTGGGCCTGGCGATGGAGCTCGTGTCGATCCTTGATCGGCTCGATCGATCCGGGGACGATCGGGGCTCCCACGCGCCGGGCGATGTGGCGAGCGCGCGTCTTGTTCCCGAGGAGGGCCATCGCCTCCCAGCCCGGCCCAATGAACACCAGGCCGGCGTCCTCTACAGCGCGGGCGAATTCTGGATTCTCGGCCAGGAACCCGTATCCAGGATGAATGGCTTGAGCGCCAGCTTGGCGAGCCACATCGATGATCGTTTCCATGCGGAGATAGCTCTCCATCGCTGGTGGGGGACCGACACAATACGCCTCGTCGGCTAACCTGACGTGGAGCGCGCGCTCGTCGGCTTGAGAGAAAATGGCTACCGGCGAGATGCCCATCTCCCGGCAGGCGCGGATGATGCGCACGGCGATCTCCCCTCGATTGGCGATCAAGATCTTGGTGAACATACGATCATTACCATCGGCACATCGACAATAAAGTATACCTCATGATGCTCTCTCGCGCCTCATTGGGGAATCTGCTCGCCGGCATCGACCTCCAGTTCCTCGGGAGGGGTTGGCCCGACGATGAGGCCATCTCGCATGACGATGTCATCCTCGGTCCCCAACAGGCCATCGGGGCCTCGCGAGACCAGCTCGTACTTCTGGAAGGGCACCGGCAACCCGCGAGAGGCGATCTCGGCGGACATGGGCGTATAAACCAACGGGTGATGCCACGTATCCAGGATCGGCCCAATGGAGGGATCCAGTTCCTGAAGATCGATGAGGCGTTCTGGATAGGCTCCGTACTGTTCACGATACCTGGCGATCATGTCATTGACCTTATACATGAGGACCCGGGTCCGCGCTTGTCGTTTGATCCGCGCGTTCTCCAACCAATCCGGCAGGCGACCGGCCAGAGCAGCGAGATTCAACAGGCACAGGGCCAGCGAGAGCGTCAGGGAACGCCGAGCCAGGGCGCGACCCCCATAGGCCTGCGGTCGATCCACGGCGAGGCGCCAACCGCGCCAGGCCAGTGCCATGGCCAGCAAGAGGACCGGGAGCGTGACCAGAGCAAGAGAAGCTGTCGTGACCAGCAATTGCCACGGCCATCGGAGATCGCCAATGGCGATATTTCTGATGGTGATGACTAATTGGACGATGAAGGTCAAGCCCGCCAGGATGAATGCGGAGATACCATATCTCAACCGGGGAATGCCATCGACCGGCTCGGTCGGCGGAGGGCCGACTCGACGAGCGCCGCACCGGCAAAACTCGGACGTTGTGTCCATCTCAGTCCCACAGCTCGGACAGATCATAGATACCCTCCACGAACCTCCTTATTATATTCGGCGCCGAGCGCTCGGGCCTCTCACGGCTCCTGTCGGGGCTCCGACAGGTAGACCCAGTCTCGAGATGGTCCGTCTTCGACCACCTCAGACCCGGGAAGGGGAAGTTCTGAAGCAGAATCAGCCAGTTGAAGCTGCTTCCAGGTGTAATACATGCGATGGGCGACGGTCCAATGCGACAGGATGGCGAGTATCCACAAGACGGCGGGCATCTTGTGGAGGAAATAATTGTCGTGAACCCAGGGGACCTCGGTGAAACATCCGATCAGCAATAAAACCAGGCGCTCAGGCCGTTCGAGAAATCCAACCTTGCACTCGGAAATCAACGACTCGGCTCGGGCTCGGGTGTAGCTCACCAGAACGGAGCCGGTCAAGGCGATGCCCGCCAACGCCACATAGAGGGTGCTATGGGCGGGGGTCTCCCGGGCATAATAAATCATGATGCCGATGAGGACCACCAGATCCGAATAACGATCGACCACCGAGTCAAAAAAGGCGCCAAACTTGGTCGCCTGGCGGGTCATCCGAGCCACGGCACCGTCCAGGATGTCAAATGCTCCGGCCAGAAACAGGAAGAATCCAGCATAGAAGAAATATCCCCAACTGACCAGGATAGCCGCGCCCAGGTTCACCAGGAGCCCGAACAACGTCAAAAAGTTAGGATGGAGATCGAGTCGGGCCAGCCGGAGCGCAATGGCGTCTCGGGCCCACCTGCCATATCTGCCAATGAAGTCGCTGATCATCGATTGTGCTGTGCGGAGCGACGAGACTCACCACCACCATCGAGAGTCGCTCCGATTCATTCTTCCAACTCATCGTGAATGGTACGCAGCTCGATGATCTCCAATCGCCGGACCTTGGTCGGTGTGCGCACCACCACGATGTCTCCCTCTTCTTTCCCCAGGAGGCTCGAGCCGACCGGGGATGAGACCGAGATCACCCCGTTCTGAGGATCAACCTCATCGCCGATGGCCAACCGGTAGGTGAATGTTTCCCCGGTGTCCAGATCGACGAGTTTGACCGTCGATCCATAGGCGATCCGATCGCGCGGGAGCCGATCCAAATTCACCATGGACAAATCGGCCAACTGTTTCTTGATTTGGGCGATCCGGGCGCGAACGAACTCCTGGCGCTCGCGAGCCGCCTGATAATCGGCATTCTCCCTCAAATCGCCATGAGCCATCGCCGTCTGCAACGCCCGAGGAAGTTCAACATTCAGCTCTTCCATCAGGGCGTCCAACTCCTCCTCCAGGCGTTTTCTCATCTTATTGGCCAACGGTTCACTCCTTCCCATCGGTTTTGTCCGCTTTTGAGTTAGTATAATCCATGGATTAAATTTTGCAAGGGATAACTGAACGGGGGCATCGATCGTCTTGCGGCCGGCCGGTCACCCCCCGAGCATCCTCGGCGAACCTCCGCGCGCCGCCGGGAGTGCGCCAAAGGCGCGGCTCCTTTCGCTGGTTCCCATCTCCCCGTAGTCTTTTGATGATTCAGCATAACCTTGACAAATGAGTATGGATTCTCGTTAAATTAATGCTCGTTTTTCTTGGGGGTGGACAAATTATCGAAGACCATCCGAGGGCACATCGGCGATGACGTGGAAGAAACAAGTTCGGCGGGGAGCCGCTTTCATCCATCGGCGGATTCGAGAGCTGCGAATGATCGCCCGGGCATTGCTCTCGACGGAGCACCCGGTCTTGGCTCATATCATTCCCATTCGTCGTTGTAATCTGTCCTGCGCTTACTGTAATGAGTACGATAAGGTCTCAAAGCCCGTCCCCACCGAGGTGATGTTCCGCCGCATCGATTGTCTGGCTCGGCTGGGCACGACGATCATCACCATCAGTGGTGGGGAACCGCTGCTCCATCCCGAATTGGATGAGATCATTCGGCACATTCGCCGCCGCGGCGCCATCGCCGGACTCATCACCAATGGCTATTTGTTGACCGTGGAGCGCATCGAGCGGTTGAACCGAGCGGGCTTGGATCATCTCCAAATCAGCATCGACAATGTTCAGCCCGATGACGTGTCGATGAAGAGTCTGAAGGTCTTGGATAAGAAGCTTCAACTCTTAGCCGAGCATGCCGAATTCGGGGTGAACATCAACTCGGTTCTCGGCTCGGGTGTTCGTCATCCTGAGGATGCGCTCATCGTCGCTCGTCGGGCCGTCGAACTCGGTTTCAGTAACACCCTGGGCATCATTCACGATGAGGCGGGGCAACTACGCCCCCTCGGCGATCGCGAGCGAGATCTTTATCGGCAGATCAAATCGCTGGGTCGGCGGACCTATGCGCGATTCGATCGGTTTCAAAAGAACATCATCGAAGGGCGGCCCAACGATTGGCGTTGCCGGGCCGGCGCCCGGTATCTGTACATTTGCGAGGATGGGCTGGTTCATTATTGTTCCCAGATGCGAGGCTATCCGGCTATTCCCCTGGAAGAATACACCATCGATCACTTGCGGCGAGAGTTCGATACGCCCAAGTCGTGCGCTCCCTTCTGTACCATTTCCTGCGTTCAACAAGTCGCTCTGTTCGATAACTGGCGCGCGCCGCAGACGCGAAAGCCCGTCACTCCGGTACCCTCACCCCTGGTCACTATCGGCTCATCTTCGGATGGGGAAACCGAGATGGTCGTCAAATGAATCGGCGCGGCGCGCGGCGGGGATGGAGAAACGACTCAGGAGCGCCTCTTGGTCCGAACCTTCTTATAAGTTTTTAATCGACTGCTGAGAGTGTTGCGATGAATGCCGAGGAACTTCGCCGTATTGGAGAGGTGACCTCTGTGTCGCTCTAACGCTTTGAGAATGAAACACTTCTCGAATTCGGCCAGAGCGTCCTCTAAGCGGATGCCGCCGTCGATCATCTCGTCAATGAGCGATTCCATCTTTGCCTTGATCATGGTTCACCCCTGCAGGTTGATGTTCCCACAGCGCCTGGAGTCGATCGTATCCCTCCAGGAATCGACCTCTCAGTTCATTGGAGAGGGCATGGGTCAAGAGGTCAGCTCCTTTGACCAGGTAGGGAGCCAGGCGGGCCCCACCCACGGCGCTGGATGAAATGGGAAATGCCGTCAGACCCAGGTAAAGCACCGAGCAGATGAACCACCCGCGGATGAATCCGAACGCTCCGCCGGCCAGGTGATCGATCCAACTCAGATCCGCTCGCTCCAAGGCGCGACGAAGCGCTCTGCTCAACATCATGCCCCCGACGATGACCAAGGCGAAAATGAGCAGGAAGGCCAGCAGTCGGGCCATCGCCGTACTCGCCACCCAGGGCCGAATGAGGGGAACGACCTGAGGATACCCACTGGCTGCCAGGAGCAGGCCGGCGACAGCCACCAGGAGAGCGACGACGCTCCGCACCAGCCCTCGCGCGAGGCCATAGAGCGTGGAGAGACCGGTTACGCCAATGACCACATAGTCAAGCGCCGTCATACGGCCTCCCGGTGATACGTCGATAGGCTTCTCGATAGCGCTCGGCTGTTGCTCGCACAATGTGATCGGGGAGAGCAGGAGCAGGCGGCGTCTTATCCCAATCGAGCGATTCCAGATAGTCTCGCACGAACTGTTTGTCGAACGAATCCTGCGGTTGGCCCGGGCGATAAGAGGCCTGATCCCAGAACCGGGAGGAGTCTGGCGTCAGCGCCTCATCGATCCAAAGAACGCGACCATTGCGGAGACCAAACTCGAATTTCGTGTCGCACAGGATCAATCCTCGCTGATAAACATATTCGGCGGCTGCCTGGTATAACCGGAGACTCGTCTCCTTGAGTTCTCGGACCAACTCGGCGCCAATTCGGTCGATCATGTACGCTTCTGAGACGTTCACGTCATGACCCGACTCCGCCTTGGTCGCTGGGGTGAAGATGGGTTCGGGGAGACGAGCCGATTCGACCATCCCGGCGGGAAGTTGAATCCCACAAATCTGACCCGTCTTCTGGTATTCCTTCCAGCCCGATCCGGCCAGATAACCACGAACGACGCATTCGAAGGGAATGACCTCTGCTCGGCGGACCAGCATAGCGCGCCCGCGGAGTTCTGGATGGCTCGCGCGAAGGATATCGGGCAGCTGGTCGAAGTCGGCGGTGATCATATGATGCGCGACCTGATCCTGGAAATACTCGAACCAGAAGCGCGACAGTTGGGTGAGCAAAATACCCTTGTCTGGAATCCCGTTGGGCAGGATGCAATCGAAGGCCGAAATACGATCGGTGGCCACGATCAAGAGCGTGTCGTCATCGACCGCATAAATGTCGCGGACTTTTCCCCGCTTCAGTAAAGGAAGTTCAGTAATATTCGTTCTCAGCAATGTGCTCATTGCGCTCGCCTACCATCCATCCCGCCAGAAATTCTGGGGGAATATCTTGATTCTGAGGTCGTTCTGGAAAGAGCATTACTCTAGCATAGATGATGCGGGCTGTGAAGTGGGAATATCACCGGGACAAGGCCCGAGCCAGGAATCTTCCCGTGTGTGATTCCGGGACGTTGATGATCTCTTCGGGAGGTCCCTCGGCGACCACATAGCCTCCCGCGTCCCCTCCCTCGGGACCGAGATCGATGATCCAGTCGGCATTCTTGATGACATCGAGATTGTGCTCGATGACGATGATGGAGCCGCCCGAATCGAGGAGTCGTTTGAAGGCGCGGAGAAGACGATTGATATCGTCAAAGTGAAGTCCCGTCGTCGGTTCATCGAACAGGTAGAGAGTGTGCTGGCCGGAGCTCTTTCCCAGGTGGGCGGCCAGTTTCACGCGCTGGGCTTCGCCACCGGAGAGCGTGGTCGCCGACTGCCCGAGTCGGAGATATCCCAACCCCACTTCGTCCAATAGGGCCAGTCGATCGACCACTTTCGATCGATTGGCGAACAGTTTCATGGCTTCCCGGACGGTGAGATTGAGGACATCGGCGATGGTGTGCCCTTTATATCGGATGTCCAAAATTGAGGGCTGATAGCGCGTTCCCTGGCAATCCTCGCACACCAGTTCGACATCGGCCAGAAACTGCATATCGATTCTTATCGTCCCATCGCCCTTGCACGTTTCGCATCGTCCTCCGGGGACGTTGAACGAGAAATGCGCCGGGGTGAGACCGCGAGCGCGCGCTTCACGCGTGGCGGCGAAGGCTTCCCGGATTCCATCGAAAGCCTTCACATAGGTCGCCGGATTAGACCGCGGCGTTCTCCCGATAGGAGACTGATCGACGATGACGATGTCGTCCAGAAGATGCCCCCCTTCGATC
>RFHM01000134.1 GCA_003696865.1 Acidobacteriota bacterium
CCAATGTCCTTTGCTGCCCGCTCGTCAATTCGGGGAGCGCTTCGGCGGGAATGGGTCGACCGGCGGGCATCTCTGGGAATCGATCGATGAGCGGTCTCGCCGCCTCTCTCTCAACCCTTTCCGGCGCGCCGCTCGGCATCACTCGCAACGGGATGCCGTTCCAGTGGTAAACGTCGGGCAATGCCCGCGGATCATCGATCTCCAGGATCGCACAAACCCAGTCGAGCCAGCTATTGGCCTCGCGAAGTGCCGATGCCGAGGCGGACTCTGACGCGTTTCTGCGGGCATTGAGCCGGGGCGCCGCTCCCGAGAGGATCAAATAATCTTCGGCTCGCGTGGCGGCCACATAGAGGAGGCGCTGATTTTCAAAAAATTCCCGCCAGCCAATATGCTCGGCCACTCGTCGGCGAAGCCGCGTCTCATGGAGGCGTCCTCGGTGATCGGGAATCCTCATGCCGATCCCCAAGCCGCGGTCGAAAGCGATGTCGGGAAGGCGCGATCGGAATCGGCGGGCCAGATCGGTAATGATGACGATGGGGAATTCCAATCCTTTGGCCTTATGGACGGTCATGATCTGGACGGCATCGGCGGCGCCACTTTCGATCTGGGCTTCGCTCTCCCGCGTTTCCATTTCGGTGAATTCGGCGATGAAGTGAATGAAATCGCGCAGAAAGAACGGGCCGCGCTCCTCGAAACTCCGGGCCAACTCCACGAGCTTGCGCAGATTGGCCACCCGCTGATGACCGTCATAGAATGTGGCCTGAATCGCCTCATCATCAGTGGTAGCGAGAATGTCTTCCAACAACTCGTCCAGGGAAACGCGATTCCGCCGCTCGAGCAACGCACTGAGAATCTCGGCCGCTCTGGCGACCAAGGGACGTTGCTCTTCGCTGATGCCCCACACCTCATCGTGATGGAGCAAGCTGGTGAGCAGCGGATGATGTTCGAGCACGCCACCGGAGCGCATCTCGGCCGATTGGCGCAGCCAGTACAACGTCTCATCCGAGAGACCGAACAACGGCGACCGCAATGCCGCGACGAGCGCGATCTCGTCGGTTCGATTCTCCAGGAATCGTAGCAGCGAGATGACGTCTTGAATCTCCTCCCGTTGATAGAAACCGCGACCGGCGACGACGTAATAGGGAATGCCTCGTTGCCGCAGCGCCCGTTCATAAACCTTGATATCGGTCATCGCCCGGAAGAGCATGGCGATGTCGCCGTAGCGAACCGGGCGATAGGTCTCTCGACCATCGTCGGTGCGCTCGGCCACCAGAGGCTCGCCGCTCTCGATCATCTCGGCGATGCGGGCGGCCAGGCGCGCGGCTTCCATCTCCCGTCCCTCTTCGGCATTTCTGACCTGCTCGCCGATCTCCAGAATGAGTTCCACCGGCGGATGTGGCGAAGCGAGGCGATGGGGCTGACTGGGCGTGAACTCCACATACCCGAGCGATTGCAGGGCCGAACGATCCCATCCCGCCGCCAACCGCATCAAGCGAGAGAAGAAGGCATTGTGGAACTCCACGAGCGACGCCGTGCTCCGGAAATTGGTGTCCAGGGCGATCGCCGCCGCCCCGCGTTCCTCCAGCTCCCGCGCCGTCTCCATGAAGACCTCCACGGCCGCTCCACGAAAGTTGTAAATGGACTGCTTCTCATCGCCCACGATGAACAGATTAGGCGTCGCGTGGTCGCCGGCCGTCGATGACCCGGCGCCATCCGACGATCGAGGCGCGACCAATAGACCGATGATTTCTTTCTGAAGGCGATTGGTATCCTGGAACTCGTCCACCAGGATGAATCGATATTTTTCGGCATACTGCCGCGCCAGCCAGGGATAGGTGTGAAACAGGTCGCGTACTTTGAGCTGGAGATCTTCGTAATCGAGCCCATTGCGCTCGACTTTCGCCTCCCGGTATCGCGCCTCGATCTCCCGCAAGATATCGATCAGATCGATGAGCGTCTCCCGACCGGCCACATCGTAAAAGACGAGATCGAGGTTCTCCAGATGCTCGCTGAGAGCGGCGGCCTCATCGCTGATCTTGCCTCGTCGATGGACCTTCGCCTCGCGGAGTGCTCGGAGGCAGTGATCGAAAAGCGGCGCGTCCTCCAGTCGCGGCGTCATTGGCAGCAAGGGACGATAACGAGCCCAGGTTTCGGCCAGGGCATCGATTTGTTCGCGCGCCGAGGGAGAGGCCGTCGCCTGAAGCAGATGGCCGACGGTGTGATGAATGGCCTCCAGGATGGCGCGGTAGTCGTCCTCGGTGCTCACCTGCTGGAGAGCGAGTTGCTCGATCTCCTCCAGGGTCAATCCCAGCGCGCGTGCCGCCGTGTACAGGTTGGCCAGTTCGTCGATCAATCGGCGCCGCGAATATCCCATCACCAATCGAGCGACCGTTTCATGCCCTTCATCCACCAGGCGATTGATGACCTCTTCGACGGTCTGATAGAGGAGGAGTTGGCTGGTGTACTCATCGAGGATGGCCGCCTGGGGATCGATTTCCGCTTCCACCGGCTGCGCGCGCAATATACTGGCGCAGAATCCATGGATGGTGGAAATGGCCGCATCCTCCAACCGCTGCTTCAATTCATACCACCGCTGGGCCTCGCCAGACTCGGTCGCCGATTGGGCCAGATCGAGGAGGGTGTGACGGATTTTCTCTTTCATCTCGTTGGCCGCCTTATTGGTGAACGTGATGGCAACGATGTGCTCCAAATCGGCCCTCCCCTGACGCAGGATATTCAACACCCGCTCGACCAGGACGCGCGTCTTTCCGGCGCCCGGCCCGGCCGTCACCACGCACGGGCGATCCAGTGTCTGAACGGCCCGTCGCTGATTGGGCGTCAACTGATCCTCATTCATGGCCATCAATCCGGGCTCGATTTCCCTCGGATGCGATGTCGCTCGTAGCGACACACGGTCTTATACAGGCAGCGTGGACAGCAGGCATCCTCTTTCGGTTGGACGCGAAAATCGCCCCGCCGCATCCCCTGGACATACTGCCAGGCGTACTGTTCGGCCCCGGCTATGATCTCCTCCCACTCCTCGGTGCTCAGATTGGATGCCGTGCGACCAATGCCCGTGTGAGATTGGAATTCCTCCCGATAGAGCCCATTCCGGCGATGGAATGCCTTCAGCGAGTAATACCCTCCTCCGATGACCTCTTCGTCCGGGCCCAGGAACAATCCCTCCAGCGCCTTCATGTAAAGGGGGATCTGCAAATCGAGTCCCTCTCGCATCTGTCTCGTGCTGGCCCCCGATCCGGATTTGTAATCGTACACGATATATTTCCCATCGGCGGAACGATCCACCCGATCGATGCGACCGCGGAGCTGGATGACGTCCCCATCGCGCCGGAGCACGTAGTATTCTCGACGGGAGTCCGGATGAGAATTCTCCATGTCGGTCATCCCGAATCCCAGCTCGAGCCAGTGCGGCTGGACGCTGTGGGACAGCACGCGCTCCTGATACGTCAACTCGGCCTCCAGAAACCGCATGAGCGTATCGCGGATTTCCTCCTTCTCCAGTTCCCACAAGCTGCGCTGAATGGGCAATGCGCGCCCCTCGTATTCGCCGAATACCTCATCGGCGATTCGATTCAATTCCTCCTCATACTCCCGCTGACGCGGGCGCACGAGATTGGCGTCGGTATGCCGCTCGAGGAATCGGTAGAGAATGGTATGCAACAACCATCCCCGATCCAGCGCCACCAGGTCCAGCGACGCTTCTTCGCGCTCCTCCAGTCGCAAGATGCGCTGACAGAAGAACCGGAACGGACACTGCCCATAGGTGTTGAGCTGACTGGCCGAGTAGACGCGGGTGGGGCCGAATCGAGCCCGCAACTGCTGTCGAATCACCGGATCGAGGAGCACCCCATCGAAGGGGCCGAACGCCGATCCGCGACGCTCGGCTTCCATGCGCAGGCGCGCGAACGCCGAGTCGGTGAGGACGCCTGCGTCCAGCGCGCGGTTGTAAAGATGGAGGACGAGCGCATCGTCGGGTGTCGTTTGATAGAGGCTGGCCAGAATGGCGCGCCCGAGCTCGGGCCACGAGGCGACCGTGCGCACCTCGTAGGGATTGGGTTGGCGCCATTGGACGGGCACGGTGCTCTCTTCGCCATGGCGATAGAGGCGCCGCACCTCTTCAATGAAGCTGGACACCACATTCTGTTCGCCAGCGGCATCGGCTCGAGGATAGGTGAGGATCAGTCGCTCGGTGGCCTGACAGGCGGCATGATAAAAGAAGTGTTCCTCCTTGGCCTGAAAGAGTTTCGGCGACAGATCCTCCAGATAGAGGCCGGCTTCGGCCAGACGTTGCCGCTCCTGATAGGGATAGATCCAATCCCGGACCGGAGATTGAGGGAATAGGCCCTCGACCAGTCCGACGATGAACACGGCGCGGAATGGCAATCCACGCGATTGGGTCACTTCCAGCAACCGAACGCCACCAGGATCACCCCGCTCGATGCGGAACGGCGTACGCTCCAGCATGTGCGTGACGAGATCGCGAAATTGCTCGACGGTGATCACCTCGCTCGCCGGCGGGTGCCTCTCTTCGGCGAAGTCGGCCGGGGCCGTCGACCCGGCATGGGGAATGGCTTCGGCCCACCGGCGGATATCGCTCAGCGTTCGCCGCAACATCTCCCATCCGCGGAGGTCGCGGGCCAACAACCGCAACGCGCCATCATCATCGCCCGCCCGGTTGAGCCGCTGATGAAGTCGCTCTTCCAGACGGAAGGCGCGCAATGCCGAGAAGAATCCGGCGATCATCTCGGCGAGCGTCCCTCGCTCGGGAATCTCATCGAGCGCCCGGCGCATTCCATCGATGGCTTCCAGGGCGCCGTCCAATTGAGCGATCCCTCGTCGCAAGCGAGCCAGTTCCAATTCTACCTCTTCCAAATCGACCACTCGCGCACTCACGGTATCCACTTCGTGCTCTTTTATGCGCCGGATTTCTCTCACTCGCTGACGCCATTGACGCATGGGCAATTCCAGGCCTACTACGAGGACGGCATTTTCGATGGCATCGCGCTCCAACGCGCTGAAGTGATGGAGGTAATCGCTCTTGAGCAAAGCCACATAGGGTTCGGTGCTCTCTTTCCCCACCCGGGCGTCCAGGACTCTCACCGCTGCTTTCACCGATGGGATAGAGACGAGCGGTTGCGTCACGTCCAACGTCGAAGGGATATTCAATCGCCGGAGTTGCTCATGCATGGCTTCCAGATAACCCGACGGTTCGCGCGCAATGATGGCGATCTCGTGCGGCCGATATCCCTCCTCGCCGATGAGCCGCTTGACCTCCCGCGCAACCTCCTCGATTTCGTGCGAGGCGCTGGCCGCCGCCACGATGGTGATCGGCGGCGACTGAGCTTCGGCGGGCGGACCAGCACGGAACAGCCCGAACCGCAGTGGCTCCAATTCCGATCGGTGGGGCAGCGTCGCCTCGAAATGCTCCATCTCCATCGGCTCGGAGAAACTCTGGAGATAGCGCAGCGTATCTCCCAACGGTTCCTGGAACACCGAGGGATGGCGAGGATCATAGGTGAGATTGATGATCGCCTCGGGAATGCGCTCGATGAGATACCGGAGCAGGTGCTTCTGAATGGGCGTGAAGTCGAAGAATCCATCGATGAACAAGACTTCCGTCGTCTCCAGCCATGGCGGTAAATCGGGTCGGGATCGCAGCACCTCCAAGGCGCGATAGGTTGCTTCGTCGGCGTCCATGAGCGCCCGATCATCCAACTCTCGTTGGTAGGCTTCGTAGATCGCCGCGATATCCAGATCCCGTGGGCGCGGCCGCGAGGTGGCCGAGATGAATTGGCGGAACTCCGATGGCGGCATCCCGGCGCGCTTCAGCTCGCCGATGAGTTGACCGACCGATTCGATGGTGCCCGGCAGATGGGCGATAGCCGCGATGTGCTGCAAGACGCCCGCCTCCCCGAGTCGGCTAATGATGCGCTCCAGCAAGAAATACTTCATCCCTTCCTCGATGAGTCGGCGTTCGACACCAGCGTGGCGAAGAATCCGCGCGATCAGTCCATCGAAGAGGAAGACGCGTAACTCCCGGCAGCCCGATACGCGCCGGCCATCGAGGAGGCGCGCCGTAATGTGATCGAGCAGTGGTCGGGTGGCCACCAGGTAGATGAACGAATCGGATCGCCCGCGCGCGATGGCTTCCTGACACCGCTCGATGAGGCGTTCCCGATTTCGCCCCAAGACCGGTTCTGTCCAGATTGTTTTGCCCCCCATGGTTTCTTCCCCGAGCGGTAAACATCAAATTGTGACACGAAATCGATCATTCGCCAACGGCTCGTTCGGCGATCAACGATGGGACAGCCCGCCTCGAGCTAACGATCTGGCCGTCAAAGGATTATCGCTTTCGGCGCGCATCGGTGGCTTGACATTTCTACGCTCTTTCTTTAAATTAGCATTCTCCGATGCAGTGAGATGCCAGCTCGTTATGGGTTGGGAGAACTGTGGATGATGAACCGTCCACCGAGGTAACAAGGGGGAGGTGATGGCGAGCGCGCGAGCACATTCACGTGATGGAATTACCGCCGGAGGGTCATTGAGGTGACGTCGCCTTCCCCTCTGTGAGCTTCGACGAAGGTTGGCGCCGTTTTTGAAGATGATCGAGCGAGCCTGGGGGTTATCGTTTTTCGAGCGCGAAAATGATGGGAACCGGCCGGGCAGTGAGTCGTTCCGGTATCCCCGGAGGGTTTATTCATATCGATGCCTTCTGACCAAGGCGCTTCGACCTCCGATCCGGAGGCGCCGCGATCGAGTCGCCGTGAACGATGGGCGGATGAGCGTGAATGAGCGCGAGTGGAGGGGAACATAGGATGATCAATGGAGTGCCCGATGGCCGATCATGCGCCAGGCTCGGTCGACCACGATCGTCACGCCCGTCGTGGGCGACTCCGTCGGGGCGGCAGCTTGCCCGACGATCCCGTCTCGGGCGGCGATGAGGGCCCGACGAGGATGGTCGTGACGACCGAGAGACCCATACACCGATGAACGAGCGCATCGATCAGCATGAGCAACAGTGCCCTCTGGATGCGGCCGTCTTCTGGCGCGTCGAGGGGAGCTTGTTGAACCTGAAGGCGGTGCGCCCGGTGGCCTTCTTCACCTGGAATGCGCAGAGCTTCATCGAACGCTGGGCGCGCCGTGGGGGACTGGCGTTGCTCGCCGTGGTACGCCCCCTGCTCTACGCCACCCATCGAGTGTTCGCCACCCGCGTCCTTCACATGCTGCTGCGGGGCGTCAGTCGGGATCGTCTGGACCTTCTCGGCGAAGAGTATTTTCAGTACGTCATTCGACCGCGATTGAAGCAACGCGGTGTAGAGCGGCTCAAGGAAGTGATGGCCAGTGGGCGACCGGTGGTCCTGGTGAGTCAAGGACTGGATCACGTCATGCGACCGTTGGCCGAGCACCTGGGCGTTCGCTGGCTCATCGCCAACCGATTGGAATTCCGGGATGGCATGGCCACCGGTCGATTGCTGGATCCGGTCATTCGTCCTCGCGGCGGGCTCGCCCGCCTGACCGGCCAGAGCGCCGATGGTCGCGTTCCCTTCGACAAGCTATGTCGGGACCTGGGATTATCCGATCACCCTGAGAGAGTCACCGAGGCCATCATTCCCAGCCGGAGGGTCCTCCCGGCGAGACCGCGCCGGATCGTGCTCTTCGATCGGGACAAGCGCGTTTCTCGACTCTCGGTTCGGGAATCACTGGCCGGGAAACATATCCTGCTGATTGGTGCCACCGGATTCATCGGCAAGGTATGGCTGGTCAAAGCGTTGAGTGACGTGCCGGAGATCGGCAAACTCTATCTGCTCATTCGCCGACAACGATCGATCAGCGCGCTGCAGCGATTCGAGCGCATGGTGCGAGAATCGCCGGTTTTCGATGCCCTCCATGAGCGCTATGGAGATGGGCTGGCCCGCTTCCTCAGCGAGCGGGTGGAGGTCATCCAAGGAGATGTCTGTCAACCCGATCTCGGTCTCGATCCGGCGACCAAAGTCCGATTGCAACGCCGGCTCGATCTGGTGGTGAACAGCTCCGGTCTCACCGATTTCAATCCCGATTTGCGGAGCGCGGTGAGCATCAACGTCGATGCCAGTCTGCACATTCTGGAGTTCGTGCGCCAGTGCGATCACGCCGGATTGTTGCATCTGTCGACCTGTTACGTGATCGGTGCTCGAGATGGACGGGTGACAGAACAACTGCTCCCCAACTATACGCCGGCCCACGTTCCCGATTTTGATGCCGAAAAGGAGTGGCGCTCGCTCCACGAACTCATCAAGCGAGCCGAGGCTTTGGCCGAAAGTGTGGCGGTCACCACTGAGCTGAAACAACGACTCCTCGGTCGAGCGACGGCGGCCAGGAAGCTGGCCAACGCCGCACCGGAAGATCACCTCCGCAAGCACCGGGCTCGCTGGGTCCGTAACTACCTCACCGAAGCGGGCATTCGGCGAGCCAAGGAACTGGGCTGGCCGAACATTTATACGTTCACCAAGAGCCTGGCCGAATCTCTCATTCAACAACGAAAGGGGGATCTCCCTGTGGCCATCGTCCGCCCCTCGATTGTGGAGACATCGCTCCAGGAGCCGTTCCGAGGCTGGAATGAAGGCATCAATACCTCGGCCCCCATCTCTCATTTGTTGGGGAGTTTCTTCCGCCAGCTTCCCTCCAACGAACAGAAGCATCTGGATCTCATCCCGGTAGATCTGGTGTGCCGCGGGATGATGCTCATTGCGGCCGCGCTCATTCAACGCTGCCACCAACCGCTCTATCAACTGGCCACTTCGGCGGTCAATCCCTGCACCATGCGCCGATCGATCGAATTGACCAGCCTGGCGCATCGCAAGCATTATCGCGCGCAAGAGGGGCTGGAACACTGGATCCGGTTGCGTTTTGAGACGATCCCCGTCTCCAAAACGCGGTATGAGGCGCTCTCGGCACCCAGCCAAAGAGCGGTGGTACAACTGTTGAATCGACTGGCCGCCCCTCTCCCCCTCAAACCGAAGCCTCTGGTTCGGGCCGAGCGAACGCTGGAGCGCGTGGAGAAGATCATCGAACTCTACGAGCCGTTCATTCTTCACAACGAGCACGTCTTCGAGGCGGTGAACGTGGAGATCCTCTCCGAAGCGCTGCCCGAGGAGGAAAGAGCCCAATTCGGGTATGACCCGCGATCGATCGACTGGTGGGAGTACTGGATCAATATTCACATCCCGGCGCTCCGGAAATGGTCCTATCCGCTCATCGAAGGGCGACCGGTCGAGCACCGTCAGCCCCGCGCCTTCCAATGGCCGGCCCCGCCACAACCGCGCGCCGTGAAGGCTTGAGGTTCATCCCTCATCGTCCCCGCTCGGCCTTCAAAAATTGAGCGCCGCCCGAAGACCGAGAATCCATCTTGCTCGATGGGGGTCTCCACAACTACAATCGCTGAGCGACCTATGGCCATTTTCATCACCGGCGCAACCGGATATATCGGCGCTCACGTCACGGCGAATCTGCTCCAACGGTATGGCGACTCGCTGAACCTGCTGGTGCGGGCGCGGCATCAGGATGAGGCCGAGCGCCGACTGTGGCGGGCGCTTCAACTCCATCTGGATTTCCCCCGCTTTCATCATTACGTGCGAACGCGCATCACCATTTTTCTGGGCGACCTCACCGAACGTCAGTTCGGCCTCTCCGATGAGGCATACCGTCGCCTGATCCGTTCAACGGATTCCATCCTCCACATCGCCGCTTCGCTCAATCGCAAGTCGGCCAGGAGTTGCTTCAACGTCAATCTTCGCGGCACCCTGGAAGTCATCAAACTCGGCATGCACATCCGGGACGACCATGGTCTTCGCCGCATCAGCCAGGTGAGTACGGTCGCCGTGGCCGGTCAGCGACAGAACGAAGTGGTGCGCGAAGATGAAGCCATCGACTGGAATCGCTCCGATTACGATCCCTATGCGCGCACCAAGAAATTCGCCGAGCACATGATCGGCGAACTGCTCCCCGATGTTCCACGCACCATTTTCCGCCCCAGCATCGTCCTGGGCGACAGCCGGTACGGCGCGACGACGCAATTCGACATGGTGCGCGCGTTCGTCTTCCTGGCGCGGCTGCCCGTCTTGCCGTTTCGACCGGAGGATCGGCTGGATATCGTCCCGGTGGACTTCGTCGCCGATGCCATCGCCACGCTTCATCAGAAAGAGCGCCCTCGTTATGACACCTATCATCTTTCGGCGGGCACAGCATCGCCGACCTACCGGGAGCTGACCGATATCATGGCCCGGGCACAAGGCCGACGCCCTCCTCTGTTCCTGCCTCGCCTGGAACGGCCTTTCGCGGCCATCGTCGACGTCCTCTCCAATCGGCGAGGCACGAGCATTGGTTATGGGGCGTCATTGCTGAAAGTCTTCTTGCCCTATCTGGTGTGGAACACGGTGTTTGACAACACGCGCGTCGTCGCCGAGATGGGCCGGGCGCCGGCGCGTTTCTCCGAGTATTGCATTCCGCTGTTCCGCTTCGCCGTGAAGCATCGTTTCACCTATCCCTATCAACCATGGCCTCAGGCCGTCGAGGAGGTGGCCAGATGATGGATGTGGTTCTGGAAGCATGGGTCAGCGGATTGATCGAGCTCACCAAGTTGAAGTGGATGCTCGGGCTCGGTCAATCGTGGAAGCCCGGCGAGAAGCTTCGGCTCCTGTTTGCCGGATACAACGGGACGCGAAACACAGGCTCGGACGTGCGCGTCGAAGAAATGCTCCGCCAGATTCGCCACATTCTCGGTCCGGATCAGGTAGAGTTC
>RFHM01000135.1 GCA_003696865.1 Acidobacteriota bacterium
ATTTTCATTTCCCGAGATGACGTTGCGATCCTCCGGCGCCGTTCCTCCAACCACATTCGCCTGGGAGCCGTTGCCCGTGATGAGCACGCCGAAGAACTGGTTGGGGCGAGGCTTGGCGCCCGTCTCGTCGGTGCCGATGAAATTCCCGGCGACGATGTTGCCCGTGGCGCGACCGACGATTTTGACGCCGCTGCCGGAGAAGTTGCCGATCACGAATCCTCGTATCACATTGAATGAGGAGGTAACGGTGAACCCATCGACGGAGACTCCGAGGCTGCTTCCATCGAGAACGACCTCGGGACCGGCCGGATTGGTGTCACCGGTAAACGGCGTCTGCGTGGACCCATCGATGACCGTCCCCCCGCCCCTCAACTGGGGCAACGCCGAAGTGAGCTCCAACCGGAAGACGCGACCATCGAATCCCGGATCGGACCGGGGAATATGGAAGACGATGTCCTGAGGGCCGGGAGTGTTGTTGGCCGCGACGATGGCCTCCCGCAACGAAACGAGCCCGTCGCTTCCTGGGAGATCATCGACGCTGGCCGTCGCCGGGACGTCCATCGCGTCCCGCGTGGTGTTCACCACAATGGCCGCCGCTGTACTCATCGCCAGAGCGATGGCGTCACCCTCTCGTTGAGCGATGACGAGATCGGCCAAAGCATCCTTGTTCAGCCGTGACGCCATGATGGTGACCGGCTGGCTCTCAACGCGGAGTCGGGAATACGCTTTGAAGCCTCCGTGAGCGTCTCCCAATAACAACGTCACCTCGGCTCGATCGGCCCGGACCACGGCTAAGTCCAGATACCCATCTTCGTTCAAATGAGCGGCCGTCATCGCCGTAATGCGCCAACCGGTACTCAGAATGCGGGGCGGGAGAAATCCCCCTTGACGATCCCCGAGCAAAACCATCATATCGCCGCCAGCTTGGGCGACGACCACGTCCATTGACTCGTCGGCATTGAAATCGCCCAACGTCATGGCCGTGAATTCGCTCTCGGACGACACTACGCTGACCGGTTCGTAAGCACGGGCCGCTGATAGAAGCACCACTTCTCGCTCCAGAGCTAATATGACATCGGTCAGCCCATCGCCATCCACATCGGCGGCCCGCATCGCTTTGACAGCGGGCGTCTCCTCGTCCGGCCAGGTATACAGCGGCAGGGGTTGTTCGAATCCTCGACCATCCCCCCGGAGAAGAGCTAAACACCCAGGAGTCTCACAGGCCACCAGCGCATCCTCATAGCCATCGCGATCGACATCGGCCAGGGCCAGCGACTGAAGGGTCGATCCAACCTCATACATCTTCGTGGATTGAAACGCCCCATCTCCGGTCCCCTCCAGAACGGAGATGGCCGTCGCATCTCGATAGGCGAGGACCACATCCAGATGTCCGTCGAGGTTGACATCGCCGAGCGCGACGGCTACCGGCTGCTGGGCCGGGAGGTCAAACCGGTGAGGAACCGCGAATCCACCCCGCCCATCACCAAACCGTAGACTCAGTTGGGCCACGTTGGCTCCCCGATAGATGGTCACAAGATCAACATGACCGTCTTCGTTAAAATCGCCCTCGACCAGCTTCCAGGGCCGCAATCCCCCGCCCACCGGCTCGGAGGGCAACGATGAGGTTGCACGTTGGTAGGCCAGAACAGGCCAACTGATCTCGTCCAACTCCGAGAAGAGTTGAACGCTTACCTGTGTCACATCCGTTTGTTGGCTCACCTTACGATCAGCCTCTGCTACGGGCAAGGCCAGAGCCCAAACGAGTAACACCAGGCTCACCATAAGCGCGCTGATCATTTTGTTGCTCATCATCTTCTCTCCTTTATGAGTGTCGTTGGTCCCACCGGCGTGAGTTGATCAGGTCCAACCTCATCAACCCCCGACTTGGAGAACCACCACTCCACCCGTTGCAAATCTCATGCCGAATCGGGGGATGCATCAGGCCACTCAACTATCCTTCTGCATCTAAACAAGTTATCTCGCTGAGTCGGATTCGACGGCGAGAATCTCGGAGAAAAACCCTCCTGCTTTTACTAGAGGCAATCGTGACCCGCGCGGCAAAGTTCAACGATCCGTAGGACAGGAAGTTATAGCAAAAATGCTACAGTGAAAAGACTCCTCTGTGGTGAAACATCGCGTTTCAAATGTGAAACACCCCTTCCAAGTGAGACACCTCGGGGGGCGTTGGAACCCATCAAGCCACGCGCTGAGCGTCAGAGGAGAGATTCGACCCTTTCTTGGCTCGTGGCCGGAATGCGTCGGGATCAATCTGGTGCCGTCGCAGTTTCTCGTAAAGGTTCGCTCCATAGAGGCCCGTCTGTCGCGCCGTGCGTGAGACGTTGCCCCGATTCAATCTCAAATGATAGGTGAGATAAGCCTTCTCGAACGCGCCGATGATTCGTTGTTTCGCTTCCCTGAACGAACAATTGAAGTGGGCCTCATCAAAGACGGCGTCGGATGTTCTCACCGATTGTTGGCGAAAAAAAGATGCCCGCTGGAACTTCTCCGGCAGGGTATCCACAGTCAGCGTATCCCCTTCACAGAGGATGACGGCGCGATGGATCACGTTTCGTAACTCTCGGACATTACCCGGCCAGTCGTAGGCCTCCAGGGTCTGGATCACCTCACCAGCGATCCACCGGATGGGCTTGTTCATTTCGTTGGCGAAATGCTGGACGAAGTATCTGGCCAGCAACCCGATATCGTCCTTTCGCTCTCGCAACGGCGGAAGCGTCAAGGTGACCACGTTGAGACGGTAGAAGAGATCGGCACGGAACGTGCCTGCCCGGACCTTGGCCTCCAGATCCTGATTGGTGGCGGCAATGAAGCGAATATCCGTATAACGAGGACGGACGTCGCCCACGCGATTGAACTCCCCTTGTTCCAGGACGCGAAGCAACTTCAGCTGGAACGTGGGACCGATCTCACCGATCTCGTCCAGAAAGACGGTCCCTCCGTTGGCCGCTTCGAAGAATCCGACTTTGTCCCGATCGGCGCCGGTGAACGCCCCTTTCACGTGACCGAATAACTCGCTCTCCACCAGTTGATCGGAGAGCGCCGCGCAATTGACGATCACCAGCGGATGGCGCGCTCGCCGGCTCAATCGGTGAATCTCCTTGGCCAGCAGCTCCTTCCCCGTGCCACTCTCGCCGGTGATCAAAACGGTGGCATCGCTGCGGGCGACTCGGGCCGCTTCGTCCAGGAGATTCTGTAACCGCTCGTTGGTGGTCAGGATCTTGGTGTACGGAAATCGCTGGTTGAATGGGTGCTCGATGATCATCTCTTCTCGCTCCGTCCACATGTCGGCTGTCGCTCGAGATTCGACCGGAATGCTGGAGAGTGACGCCGCCGAGGACGTCTCGCAGGGGATTCGGCCATGACTGCCCACTTTCTCTCGCGCTTCCACTCGCTCTCTCACTCGATCTCGTTCACGAACTCTCTCGCTCGCTGACCAGTCTGTGCTTCTGCCTGTAACAGTTACACAATGACTCGACCTCGACCCACTCGCCCTCGCGCCTGATGTCGTTGACCGCCGTTATCCGTTATTGTGTTGAGCTTGTGCTATCCTAACAAAAAGATCCGTGAGATGTCAAGAAAAATTAAAGGAGATTCTTAACTGATTAACGTTAATGGCCAGTGAGAGAATCACTTAGAATAAACAAGAACGCCCTTTTTGATGACCCCATTCACGTGGTTCACGCCGTAGAAGTAAGGGATCTCTCGATAGTCGCGGCAATCGAACAGGACGATATCGGCTTGCTTGCCCACTTCCAGCGACCCGATCAGGTGGCCGCGATGGAGGCTATAGGCGGCATTGATGGTGGCGGCGGTGAGGGCTTCGGCGGGCGTCAAGTTCATCTGCGTACAGGCCAGGCTGAGGATCATCTGCATATTCGGGGTCGGCGAGCTGCCCGGGTTGAAGTCTGTGGCCAAGGCGATGGGCAGACCCTGGCGGATCATCTCACGAGCGGGGGGATACCGATGGAGCCCGAGGTGCATGACTGCTCCGGGCAAGAGCACGGCCATCACGCCGGCGTCGCGCAACAGAGCGATCGTTTCTTCATCCACATACTCCAGGTGGTCGGCGGTGACGGCGCCCATTTCGGCGGCCAGTCGGGCGGCTCCTGACGGGGTGAACTGGTTAGCGTGAATTCGGAGTCCAAGTCCCATCTCCTTGGCTCGCGCCATGAGCGCCCGCGCCTCCGCCTCGCTGAATGCCCCTTCTTCGCAAAACACGTCATGATACTCGGCCAGCTTCTGCCTCCCCACGATGGGGAGGAGGTCTTGCAGGATCATTTTGAGGTACTGGTCGCGACGATCACCGTATTCATCGGGCACGATATGTGCGGCCAGCAACGTGGGAATCAACTCCAGAGGGCCCTCCTGGTGAAGGCGATGGATGACCCGCAGCAGCTTCAACTCCGTCTCCAGATTGAGCCCATAGCCTGTTTTGGCCTCGATGGTCGTCGTCCCGTGCTGGAGGAACCACCGGGCGTGTTGGCGAGCAATCTCCAGCAATTCCTCCTCGGCAGTGGCGCGCGTTCGTTCCACCGTGGATCGAATTCCCCCCCCTCGGGCGGCGATCTCCTGATAACTCAGCCCCGAGGCGCGCCATTCGTACTCGTCGGTGCGGGTTCCGGCAAAGATGGGATGGGTGTGAGAGTCGACGAATCCGGGAGCGACGACCATCCTGCTGGCATCGATCACTTCGACGGGCTGCTCCGAAGAGAGAGGCAACGAGGCCGTCGTCCCCACGGCGGTGATCCGCCCATCCTCGATATAGACGGCACCATCCTCGATCACCGCCAGATCGTTCATCTCGGCTCCGGCGCGCGGTCGCCTCGGACCAGCGAGCGTGATCAGTTGGGCGGCATGCCTGATGAGCAGCTTTCCGGACATGGATCTCACCCACCGCTGGACTCCCGCTCCAACATGGGGATATGGACCTTCTTTTGCCGAGCCGTCTCTATGGCTTCCTCGTAGCCAGCGTCGGCGTGGCGGACGATGCCAATCCCCGGGTCATTGGTGAGCACGCGCTCCAGGCGGAGCGCCGTCTCCGGCGTTCCATCGGCCACGATGACCTGCCCGGCGTGCAGGCTGTAGCCGATCCCCACGCCGCCTCCATGATGGAACGAAACCCATGACGCCCCAGACGCCGTATTGAGCAGCGCGTTGAGGATAGGCCAATCGGCGATGGCGTCGCTGCCATCCTTCATGCCCTCCGTCTCCCGGTAGGGCGAGGCCACCGATCCGCAATCCAGATGATCGCGCCCGATGACCACCGGGGCTTCAATGCGCCCCCGCTTGACGAGATCGTTAATGGCCAGACCAAACTCGGCGCGCTCACCATAGCCCAGCCAACAGATACGCGCCGGCAACCCCTGAAAGCGAATGCGCTGGCGCGCCAGTCGGAGCCATCGCTCCAACACGGGGTCCTCGGGGAAGAGCTCCAACGCCAGATCGTCGGTTTTGGCGATATCCTCTGGATTCCCCGACAGGGCCACCCAGCGAAACGGACCACGCCCCTGGCAGAACATCGGGCGAATGTACTCGACCACGAAACCGGGGATCTCGAACGCCTCCTTGACCCCCGCCTGATAGGCCTGAGCGCGGATATTATTGCCGTAATCGAAGGTCACTGCCCCCCGCCGTTTGAGTTCCAACATCGCCTGAACGTGGCGGGCGATCGACGCCATGGACCGTTTGATATATTCCTCGGGATTAGACTGTCGGAGTTCCAAGGCCTCGGTCAGCGATAATCCGGCGGGAATGTATCCGTTGAGGGGATCATGGGCGCTGGTCTGATCGGTGAGCAGATCGGGCACCACGTCGCGCCGGACGAGTTCGGGAAGCACGTCGGCGCAATTCCCCACCAATCCCACCGAAAGCGGTCGGCGTTCCCGCCTGGCGGTCATGACGAGGTCGAGGGCGTCGTCCAAGCGATCGGTCATGCGATCACAATAACCGGTCTCGATGCGCCGGCGGATGCGGGCGGGATCGACCTCGATGCCGAGGAACGCCGCCCCGTTCATCGTCGCCGCCAACGGTTGTGCGCCTCCCATTCCCCCCATGCCGCCAGAGATGACCAATCGCCCGCTCAGGTCACCGCCGAAATGCTTTCTCGCCGCTGCCGCGAACGTCTCGAACGTTCCCTGTACGATGCCCTGCGTGCCGATATAAATCCAACTACCCGCCGTCATCTGACCGTACATGATCAGTCCCAAGGCCTCCAGCCGACGAAACTCGTCCCAGGTCGCCCAGTGGGGAACGAGATTGGCGTTGGCGATGAGCACGCGAGGCGCCATTTCATGAGTGCGAAAAACGCCCACCGGCTTCCCCGATTGTACCAGGAGGGTCTCATCGTTCTCCAACTCACGCAGGCAGCGAACGATGGCATCAAAGCAAGCCCAGTTCCGGGCCGCTTTGCCCGCTCCTCCGTAGACGATGAGCTGTTGCGGATTCTCGGCCACCTCCGGATCGAGATTATTCATCAGCATGCGGAGGGCTGCTTCCTGATGCCACCCTTTACACGTGATCTCGGTTCCTCGAGGTGCTCTGATGTGACGCGTTCCCATATCGCCTCCTCAAAGTCGTCATTCTGAGCAAAGTATACCCCGGGGGCACGAAGAAGGGCAATCATCCATCCGACACCTCACCACGCGCCCGTGATCATCATTTGGCGCTCGAAACGGCGACGCTCGACGACCGCCCCCTGCACCAACGTGAGACGAAACGCGCCCTTTTGCCGGGTTCCACCATGCTGACATCAAGTCCCAATCGCCCTTGACAGCATCCCTATGGTGATGTAAGAAAGTACACATCAAAACCAAGACTAAGGAGGAAGAGGACTATGAAACGGACTTTGGCCTGCGCGGTAATGGTGAGTGCAATCATCATGGCGTCTTCGTTGACCGTGGCGGTGCCTCAG
>RFHM01000018.1 GCA_003696865.1 Acidobacteriota bacterium
CGATCTTTTCGATGAGCTGGGCCTTCTGTTCCTTCGAAAAAAACTCCCTCAATGACCTTCACCGTTGTGGATGGCATGGCGATTTCACCTCTTTTCTCGGATCGGCCCACTTCAATTGGACAGTTGCTTCGTCTGACTGCTTGTATCTTCCCTCCTCTCCACTTGTGATGAGCGTCTAACGATCCGCGCTTCACCTGCGCCGCGAAGCGCAGCGGCGTCAGGTGCAAGCGATGGTTAGCCTGCCTGTATTTTGATTCACCATATCGCCACTTTCAAGTCGGTAATCTCACCGAAATGGGTGTCTCGCGTAGCCACCGTTAAATCGTGCTGTAGCGCAATCGCAGCAATCCAAATGTCGTTTTCAGGAATAGGGCGCCCCTTTTCACGCAGGGCATTCTTGATTTCGCCGTAACGACGTGCTGTTCCACTGTTACACTCCAAAACCACGTTATCGGCCGCAAATTCGTCAATACGCGCCACATTCTCTCGTATCCGCGCCGACTTCCACGCCCCGTAGTAAAGTTCACCGACGGCAATGCAGGGGATGAAGATTTCGTCTGCTTTCGCCAGATTGTCCTTCACAGCCGCGTCATCGGCGAACAGAGCGATAATGACGCTGGTGTCCAACAGGTATTTACCACTCATTGACATCAACCTGTTCGCACCCCCGCTCTATCGCTTGGCGCATTCGTTGCACGTCGTCCAGGGGAATTGCACCTGCGAAACGCAAGAGCCGATGCCCAGGGACACCACGGGGCACAGAGAGTGCCAAAGCACGGGTGAACTCCAATACCCGCCATTGCAATTCATAAGGCAAGGATTTGAGTTGCTCGAGGATTTCCTCAATCACCATCGTGCTCATTTTACTCCCCTTGTTCATATTCCGAACATCACGAAGCAAGCTAACGGGGCGGCGGGTGAGCCGTGGCCCGCAGGGCCATCGGTTCTACCCGCTGGTTCAGCCGCCGCAGGCGGCTGTAACCAGCGCGGCTCACCCGCCGCTCCGTTCCCCCGACCACCTGCGGTCGGGTGAACTTTTGATTATATGGTTTCCACATAAGACGCCTCCGCCGCTTTGCTGTCGGCCCGAGTCGCCTCTGTGGGTTGTTTGTCAAGTTCTTTGGTTTCATGGCATTCTCCATGCTCTACATGATCCTTTGTCATGTTAGATGGTTTCCGTCTAACCCGCAAGTCCCTTCACTCACAACGCCTCAACGGGGCTTTTGACCCCTCGACCGCCCCGGTTCAACACGTGCATATAAATCATCGTGGTCCGCACGTCCTTGTGGCCGAGAAGCTCTCGCACGATGCGAATGTCATAGCCCGCCTCGATCAGGTGCGTGGCAAACGCATGCCTGAGCGTGTGACAGGACGACAGTCAACCGCTTCGGTTTCCGGGCGCGAATCACCCGTCCGAGATCACCGACCTCGCGGCCAGGCACGTAGCGGTAGAGGAAGAGCAAGGCAGCAAAGGCTTGATTCTGCGTCGAGGCGCTGACCCGCTCCTTCAGGGCCAAGTGGGTTAAAAAGCGTTGATTTCTGGCTCGCCCATCTTGGCCGGGTGGCGCTTGTTGTGAAAAACGATGAATCGTTTGATCCAGGCCACATAGGCTTGTTCGGTTCGGAGGTTATAATGGCGGGCCCGAATCGCCCGGCGCACCCGATCCAGGAGCCTTGGCTTCGGCGAACTGATGGGTGAACCAGGGCCGACCGCCGGCTGCCGCCCCCTGCTCCTTGGCGAGGTTGGGTCATGTGGCATGGACCTTTTGACGGCCGGATTCTTCATGCGCCCTCACACTAACTGAAGCTAAACTAACTCTGCCGGGGTCTCATCCAATTCGCTTTGCATTGTCAAGGCAGTTCTACATCCGGGGTCGGCCGGTCAACGTTGACTTGCCGTTCGATCATCGTCGTGGTATCCTAGCCTCTGCACATCATCTCTTGGCATCGGCACGAGCGGCGAGTTTACGAGTGGGAGGTCAATATGGCAGATTTTTATCAAACAGGCGTTATTGCGACTTTGCACCGGTTCAACAAACCGGGTCGCCTGGAAAGCCTGGAACGCGAGCTCGCTGTCTATTCCAGGCAGCGGCCCATTGCGCTCGTTCTCCCGGCGCTGTACAAAGAATTCGAGGGGCCGGCCATGCCCCATATCATCGAACAGCTCAAGGGCGCGCACTACCTGCGGCAAATCGTCGTCACCTTGAGCCAAGCCACGTCCGAGCAACTGGCCGAAGCCCGGCGCATGATGGCCGATCTGCCTCAAGAGGTGAAATTCGTCTGGAACAACGGACCGCGAATTCAAGCGCTGTATCACAAGCTCATCGAGAACAATCTCCCCGTGGGCGACGATGGCAAGGGGCGCTCGTGCTGGATGGCGTACGGCTATATCCTGGCCAGTGGCAAGTGCACGGTCATCGCCCTTCACGATTGCGACATCCTCACCTATGACCGGGAGCTTCTGGCTCGACTCTGCTATCCGGTGGCCAGTCCCCACACCGTCTTCGAGTTCTGCAAAGGGTACTACGCTCGGGTGACCGATCGCATGCACGGACGCGTCACCCGGTTGCTCATGACGCCGCTGATTCGCAGCCTCCAACGCATTTACGGTCATCTCCCCTTCCTCGCCTATATGGATAGTTTTCGCTATCCGCTGGCCGGCGAATTCTGCATGGTCGCCGATCTGGCCCGCGTCAATCGCATTCCCGCCGATTGGGGCCTCGAAGTCGGCATGCTCGCCGAGGTCTATCGGAACGTGTCGCTCAAGCGCATCTGCCAGGCGGAACTGTGCGAGAACTACGATCACAAACATCAGCCTCTGTCCAGCGATGATCCCAGCAAAGGCCTCATGAAAATGGCCATCGATATCACCAAGGCGATTCTGCAAACGCTCTCCGCTCAGGGCGTGATCATCAGTCCGAGCAGTCTTCACGCTCTTCAGACGACCTATATTCGAACCGCCGAAGATACCATCTCCCGCTATCAGGGAGATGCTCTGCTCAATGGATTGACGTTCGATCGACACGAAGAGGAGTTGGCCGTGGAGACGTTCTCCCGGGCCATTCGACTGGCCGGCGAAGCCTTCCTGGAAGACCCGTTGGGCATCCCGTTGATTCCCAACTGGAGCCGAATCACCGCAGCTCTCCCCACGTTTCTCGACGAGCTGAACGAAGCCGTGGAAGCCGATAATCAGGATTGATGCCGGCGGCGAACATCGAAGATGAGCGCACATCGTCAAGCGATCATCTACTCGGATCTGGACGGTACGTTCCTCGATCCCGTCACCTACTCGTTCGAAGCGGTCAGACCGACGGTGGCGGAGTTGAAGCGCCGGGGCCTGCCGCTGGTTTTCTGCTCCAGTAAGACGCGCGCCGAGATCGAATTCATCAGACGGCAGGCGGACATCCACGATCCGTACATTTGCGAGAACGGAGGCGCCGTCTGCATTCCCAAAGGATACTTTCCCTTCCCCATTGGAGGCGCGGTCGAGCGCAATGGCACGTTGCTCATCGAGCTCGGCACGCGCTATTCCCGATTAGTGGCCACCCTCCATCGCATCCGTCGCACGACGCGCGCCCGGATCATCGGGTTCAGCGATATGAGCGTCGAGGACATCGCCGCTGACGCCGGGCTCAGTCGTGACGAGGCGGAACGGGCCAGGCAGCGCGAGTACGACGAACCGTTCAAGATTCTCGACGATGATCCCACCGTCATCCAAGCCGTGTGCGATCAGATCCGGCAATCGGGACTCCACTGTACGCGGGGAGGGCGATATTTTCACCTCATGGGGAACAATGATAAGGGGCGCGCCGTTGACCGGCTCAACGAACTCTATCGCCGACAATATGGCCACATCTTCACCATTGGCCTGGGCGATAGCCCGAACGATCTCCCCATGCTCAAAGCGGTGGATCTCCCCATCCTGGTCAAGAAACCAGACGGGCGACACGATCCCGGCGTGATCGCTTCGTTGCCTCGCGTCAAACGCATCGATGGCATCGGCCCCATCGGTTGGCGCCTCGCATTGGAGGAGTGGCTGGCATCGGAGCGATGAATCGGAGTCCCATGTCGATGATGACGGCCATCACATGCCGCTCATGCGCATGACCGCCTCCAGGTTGGTGGGCGGAATATCCTCTGGATCGGTGACGACTTCGACGAGCGCCGGTCCCTCCAGGGCCAAAGCCTCGCTCAACACCGTTTCCACCTCATCGGACGTCGTCAATCGCCATCCCTTGATGCCGAAGCTCTCGGCCAGCCGCACGAAATCGGGATTCTGATGGACCGAACCGTGAACGCGCCCCTGATACTGAACCCGCTGACGAAAGGCGAGAACGCGATAGGCATTATCGTTGATCACCAGGATCTTCACGGCGATATTTTCCCGAACGGCGGTCTCCAGATCCTGGACGGTCATCATGAAATCACCATCGCCCAGAACGGCGATCACCGTCCGTTCCGGATAGACGAGCTTGGCGCCCAATGCCGCCGGGAAGCCGAATCCCATGGCGCCGAAATTCACGGCGGCCAGGAAAGTGCGCGGCCGCCGGCAGGGGATGAAATCCGACGGATAGAGCAAATGCATGCCCGCTCCCACGGTGATGATGGCGTCTTCGGGAAGCATCTGACCGAGGAGGTGGCAGACGTAGGCGGGCGAGAACGGCCGGCGATCGGGCGCTCGCATGCTCTGAAGCAGATTCTCCCACATGGTCCGCACCGGGGCGAGTTCGTCAATCCACGTGGGACGCGGCTCTACGGATAATGAAGCTACAGCGTCGACCAAGGCGGCGAGGAAGGCCCGCGCATCGGCGGCGATGGCCGTGATGGGGAGTTTCTTCTGGTCGTTATCGGCATCCAGATTGACGGCGATGATGTCGGCTTGAATGGGCCAGGTGTACTCATAGGTCGTCATGTCGGAGATGGTGCAGCCAATGGCCAGGATGAAATCAGCGCGCTTGAGCGCTTCATCGGCCATTGGCGTGCCGCCGGCGTATCCCGCTCGGCCCAGCGAGAGCGGATGATGCTCGGGGAGGACGCCGCGGCCGTTCCCCGTGGTGGCCACAGGGATGGGCCACCGCTCGACGAGTTGCTTGAGGAGGTCTTCCCCGCCACTATAAGCGACGCCGCCGCCGGCGAGGATGACCGGGCGCGCACTGTGCAACAAACACTCGGCCACCCGGCGCACGGCTTCTTCCTCCACGGGCGGTGGAGGTTCTGGCGTCAAATCCAGTGCATCCAACGTGACGTCATCCCGATCGCCCCAGATATCTTCCGGGACTTCGATGAGGACGGGACCGCCCGGACCGCGCGTCGCCGCTTTATAAGCCTCGGTGAAAACGGCCGGAATCTCATAGGTCGCCTCCACGCGAAACGTCGCCCGGCACACCGGTCGAAAAACGCGCACGTGATCCAACTCCAACATTCCATCGCAGCCTTGTAACCGGCGTTTGATCGCCCCGGTGATGGCGATGACCGGCGAACAATCCTTGGCTGCATTGGCCAGACCGATCATAGCGTTCAACGCTCCGGGCCCCGAATGAACGGCCACCACGCCGGGGCGACGCGTCAATCGCCCTTCGGCATCGGCCATGCTGGCGGCCACCTGTTCATGTCGGCAAGAAATGTAACGAATCGTATCCCGCGCCTGGTACAACCCGTCCAGGAATCCGACGATGGAGGTCCCGATGACCCCGTACACCCGTCGGGTTCCCATGGCTTTGAGGCACGCGACCAACGCTTCGGCTCCCGTCAAATATGCCATCGTCACCTCCTCGGTTTCATTCTCCAGACGAGCACCCAGGAATCGAGGGCCAGAGATGCCGCCAGGCCATCATGCTCCTGCTCGTCGCATGGCGCGATCATTCTTTTGCTCCTTCCCGCTCATCCTCGCCGGGGACGAGATGGAGCGGCTGTTCGCCCTTCAACACTCTCACCATATTGTCCACGGCGATGTGAACCACCCGCTCGCGCACTTCTGCCGTGGCTCCGGCAATGTGCGGCGTGAGGATGACGTTGTCCAATCCCCGTAAGGGATGGTCGGCGGGAGGCGGTTCGACGGAGAACACATCGATCCCGGCGCCGGCGAGTTTTTTCTCCCG
>RFHM01000136.1 GCA_003696865.1 Acidobacteriota bacterium
ACGCCCATAGTGCTCGGATAGGGGAGCAGCCAGTAAAACAGCCAGGGGCGGCCCATATGGAGCAGAGGGAACAACCCGGCGCAGGCTACAGCAAACAACGTCATCGCTTCGGCAAACCGGCTGATCGATGTGCGCCACTCCTGGCGCAGAAGCAGCAGGATGGCCGAAATCAACGTCCCGGCGTGACCAATTCCAATCCACCACACGAAGTTGATGATGGCAAATCCCCAACCGACGGGAATGTTGATGCCCCAGATGCCCACACCGATGGAGAACAGATAGGCCACGGCGAGCATCAAGATCATCACCAGCGTGAAGGCCACGCCGAACACGACGAACCATCCCAGCGGCGTGCGCCGGGTGAGGACAGCGCCGCTGATCTTGTCGGTCACCGAGCCAAACGTGTGGCCGGGCCCGATCAGCGGTCCCACCGGCTCCAATGCTTTGGACTTGTTCACGGCATCGGGTGTCACACTACTCATGTTCGATCTCCGGATTCGGATTTCTCAGCTTCGCCAGATACGTCGTTCGCGGCCGCGTATTCAATTCGGTCAGGATTCCATAGTTGAGCTGTTCCGCCTTCAACCTGGCCACGCGACTGTCAGGATCGTTGATGTTGCCGAACACGATGGCCTCGGTGGGGCACACCTGCTGGCAAGCGGTCAGGATCTCTCCATCCCGAATGGGACGATCCTGCTTCTCGGCCTCGATGCGGACGGTATTGATCCGCTGCAGGCAGTAGGTGCACTTCTCCATGACTCCCCGGCTGCGAACGGTGACGTCGGGATTTCGTTGTGCCTTGAAGCTCTCGGTGGTCCAATCGGCATAGAGTTTGAAGTTGAATCGTCGCACCTTGTAGGGACAATTGTTCGAGCAGTATCGCGTCCCCACGCAGCGGTTGTAGACCATCACATTGAGCCCTTCCTTATCATGGACGGTCGCCCCCACCGGGCAGACGACTTCGCAGGGAGCATTCTCGCAGTGCATGCAGGGCACCGGCTGATGATAGGTCTCCGGATTGTCCAATCCCCCACGATAGTAGCGATCGACGCGAATCCAGTGCATCTCGCGCCCGACGCCGACTTCCTTCTTGCCCACCACCGGAATGTTATTCTCGGCCTGACAAGCGATGACGCAGGCATTACAGCCGATGCAGGCGTTCAGATCGATGACCATGCCCCAGGCATAGCCCTGGTAAGTGTAACCGGGATAAAGCGTCATGTCGGGCGCCGGATTCTCTCCCATTTCCTGAGCGAAACGGGGATTCTTCCGGTATTCCTCGACCGTGCCCACGCGCACCAGATGGCGGCCCTCCATGCTGTGATGGTGCTGCGTGCTCACCAATTCATAGCGATCGCCCGTCTTGCTGATGGTCACGCCAGGAGCGAACCAGGAGGCCTCCGATGAGCGAAGGACATAGGCGTTGAACCCAATGCCCGTCCCCAGGCGCCCGGCGCGCCGCCGACCATATCCGAGATGCACGGTCACCGAATCATCGGGATGACCGGGCAACACCCATATCGGCGCGCGCACCAGACGATCCCGATACTCCAACCGCACGAGGTCGCCGTTCTTCAAGTCGAGACGTTCGGCCAGCGCCGGGCTCACCAGCGCCGCATTATCCCAGGTGAGCTTGGTCAGCGGCTTGGGCAGTTCCTGGAGCCAGCCATTATTGGCGAATCGCCCATCCCAGATCGTGGGGTCGGGGCGAAAGTTGATTTCCAGCGTTCGTTGTGTCCCGGCCTGCCGCGCGCCGCCCGCCGTTCCCGGCTCGCTCGGCGAGGTCCATCCTCCAGGAGGCATCTTCAGAGAGACCGATTTGGGCGTCAACGTCGTCCCTTCGATCGCTCCACGATTGAGGGCTATCTGCCAGAAGTGCTCGAAATTCTTGTACTGTGGCCATCGGCCCCGCTCATATTCCGCCCGCCAGGTCTCGCGGACGATAGCGTAACTGGACCGTCCCGGCTTCCCCAGCAGCGCCGAGAGCAGCTCGTGAGCCGACTTGCCTCCGTACAAGGGCGCAATCAACGGCTGAACGATGCTCACCGTGCCGTCATAGGCGCGGACGTCACTCCACGATTCCAGATAATGCGTCTCGGGAATGTGCCAATGACACAGCTCGGCGGTCTCATCATTGTACAAGCCGAGATGAACGCGGAATTTGACCTTGGAGAGGCGCTCGGCGAAATTGAGATCGGCGGGCGCCGTATAGACGGGATTGCCGCCGAGAATGATGAGCGCGTCCACTCGCCCGGCGTCCATGTCGGCGACCAGCTCCTTGAGCGATTCCATCTGTTCGATGGGACGCGCCTCGATGGGCTCGGTGTAGACCACCGTCTTGCCGACATTGCCCAGAGCATGATTCATGGCGTGGACGAGCGCGTGCACCGCGGGAGGTTGTTCATCGCCGGCCACGATCAGACTGGCGCCGCGGTGTCGCTTCAGATCGCGAGCCAGCGCCTCGATCCACGCTTTATGTGGGATGAGGAATTCGGCGAGCTCATCTTCGACGAGCCCCAGCTCCCGAGCTACGGCGCGAGCCAGGGCTTCGATTTGACCGGCGCGCAGAGCCAATCGATGATCGGCCATGCTTCCGGTGAGCGTGGGCACACTCTCGACGACGTAGAGGCGATTCATCGTCTCCGGGGCGCTCCCCGTGCGCCGTCGGCTGGTGAACTGACGCGCATACGCCACGCTCCCCGGCAGACGGGTGAGGAAGTCGCCATCCAACGACAGGATGACATCGGCACGATCGAACTGATATCGAGTCTCGACGACCTCTCCGAACGCCAGCCGAGCGCCGGCCTTGACGTGATCGCGATGGATGGGCTCATACTGATGCCACTTGGCTTCCGGGAAGAGATCGAGGATGGCCTCGATCTGGCGAGCCAGCGTCGGCGAGGTGACCGTCTCGGTCAACAGGCGGAGGCCCGCGCCCTTGACCACTCGTTGCCCTTCCAGGGCCGTACCCAGCGCCTGCAGGAATTCATCCCAGGTGCTCACGCTCCCCAAATGGGTGACCACCTGAGAGCGATCCGGATCGTAGAGAGTGAGCACCGAGGCCTGAGCGAAAACATCGGTGGCGCCCAGACTGGCCGGATGATCGGGATTTCCTTCGACCTTGGTGGGCCGGCCCATGTGACTTTCCACCAGCACACCGATGGCCGCACCGGCCATGGGCATGGCGGTGGCGAAGAAGAGCGGTTTGCCCGGAATGATCTCTTCGGGAGCGCGCACATAGGGGACGATATGCTCCGTAGGTTGACGCGTGCAGGCGGTCACTCCGGCCAGCGCGAGCGAAGCGCCCATGAGCTTGAGGAAATGACGACGACTGACCGCATCGGTCAGCTCGGGCGCCGGATGGGGGAATTCGGCCCGCAAAAACGCTTGAAACTCTTCGGTATCGGCCAATTCTTCCAGGCTGCGCCAGTATTCAGGACCGCGCGCTTCGGCCAGGCGCGCCCGAAGAGCGGCCAGATCGATGGACTCGGCATCTTTCCTGTTCTCAGTCATCGGTGACACACAGAGCAATCGGTCAATCTCTCTTTGGGAATGTGATATTCCTTGATCAGTTTTCGGCCCAGGGCGAGTTGATCGCCGGTCGGCTTCCAGTGGAGATTGAACACTTCTTCGCGCGGGCGGAGATAGCGTTCCGGTTGACGATGACATTGCAAGCACCACTCCATGCGGAGGGTGTTCACCGCCCACATCAGCGGCATCTCATCGACTTGTCCATGGCAGGTCACGCAGCCCACGCCCTTGTTGACATGAATGCTGTGATCGAAATAGACGAATTCGGGCAAATCATGGACGCGCACCCACTGGAGCGGTTTGCCCGTCCGCCAGCTCTCACGCACCGGTTCCAGCATGGCGGCATCCTTATGAATCTGAGAATGGCAGGTCATACAGGTTTCCACCGGGGGGAGCCCGGCAAACCGGCTCTCTTCGGCCGTGGTGTGACAGTATCGACAATCGATGCCCAGTTGGCCAACATGATGTCGATGACTGAAGGGCACCGGTTGCTCGCGAGGCACGTTGACTCGCGTCACATAAGATGATCGGTCGATAGCCGCCAGCACCGTAGTCAGAATGGCCAGGACGACCACCGCTCCGACGATGCTCAGCTTGGCAATGACGTTGAAGCTTCGATGAAAAATCTGAGCCATCTCACCCTCTCCGCCAAAGTGGCACAGGCCGCCTTACGTCATTCCGTTCAACCGTACGCTCGGGAACAAAAAGGCTTGGCGCCGAGGAGGCACTCTCCGAGAGCGAATCCCGCAACTGGCGCGGTCACCCTTATTTTCCCTCAGGTGCTTGATTTTTCGACTGATGATGAACACTCGCCGCCTTCGCTCACCCCGTCCTCAATGTTTTCTTATCGATGACCTCGTCAAAATAGGCGGAAGTATAGCAAAGAAGCCCAGGCAAGTAAAGAGATATTTTTGATCTCGCGCTCGCCGTCGGCGGGTGACCAGTGCGAGGACCTCGTCGTCGATCCATCGGCCACCAATGGGGGGGAGCGAACGAAGGGGAGAACGCCGGATGCCGTGTTGAAGCAGGGGATCAATCGAGGCATCCCCGGTCGATCCCCGTCCGAGTGGATCTCCAGAGCTAGTGTTTGCCCGGATCGAGGGGCACGCCTCTCCGCTGATAGGTGATGTACGCTTCCAGGGCCAACATCCGAGGATCGTCCAGAGCCAACGGTTTGCCCTTGACCGGATTCTCAATGCACCAGTTGATCATATCGCGGAGAGCCGCCACTCGCTTCAATTGGGTTTGGAATTTGGGATAGGTCTCCGGATGCGTATTGGCGGCGTCCGGATGACACATATCGCAGGAGATGCCGATCGTTCCGCCGATGGCCTTCCAATCGTGAAACAGACGACGTCCTTCTTCCACTAATCGCTGTTGTTCCCGCTTCCAGATCAATCGATCCCGTCGCGTCCACTTGGAGGCCTGCTTGGCCTGCTGCTCGTAGCGCGCCATCATGCGACGGGCGACCAGGCGGGCTTTCTCCGGAGGCAAGACTTCTCCCTCGCGGACATCGGCGATCTCCATCTGAGTGCGCCCATCGCAGAGCTGAACGACCAGGTGGCCGTTCTCGCTGTTGGGCTGCGGATGTTGAGATGGCGGGCGCTGTTGAGCGGCGGCCAACGGGGTGATGTCGGCCAGGATAACGTTCATCCAGCTCCCCGGCGCCGCGCCGTTGGACGACAGGGACCAGAGTCCACACCAACTGATGGCCAACACACCAATCATGATCAGCTTCACGTATCGTATCCTCATGGCATCCTCCCTCATCGCGCGTTGAAGCTCAAGGTTTCAGTAAGATGGAAACTGCGGCGCCGGTGGCCGCGCTTCTTTGCCCCAGGATTCCAGATAGGCCTTGGCCACGGTGATGGGATTCCGGCTCCACAAGTTGTAATGCTTGTCCACGTATCCACTCTTGTACACATCCACCGTCCCATCGCCCGTCCCATCGGCTTCATCGAATGGATCGGCGCGATCCATTTGCACCGTGAGTTTGGGCAGACCTTCGGGCGCGTAAGGCCACGGCCAGGCCGTGGAGAGCATTCCGTGGAAGTGAATATTCCTGATCCGATTGGTCAACAACTGATGCGTATGCCCGTGAATGACGGTGACCGATCGGTAGGGGAAGAGAATCTCCTGCACCGCTTCCGCATCTTCGGTCCAGAAGTTCCAGGGGCGATAGTACTTGTACAGCGGCGAGTGAGAAAAGACGATGATGGGCGTCTCCTTGGAAACCCCGGCCAGATCTCGTTTCAACCACTGGCGTCCCTCGGGACCGACCTCGAACCGGCTCTGAATGGGATTATCCAACCCGGCCACCGTCTTCATCCGCTCCATCGGCGTCATGTTTCGCGCCGTCCAGAAGTCCTTCTCGTTGACGCTCATCAAGACGATGAAGTGAACGCCCTTGTGATCGAACGAATAGTTGGGGGGACCGAACAGTTCCTGCCATTTCTCTCCCATGTCCAGGAACCAATCGTGTTCGCCGACCATCATCTTCACCGGCGCTTTCAATTCGCTCAAAATCTGCTTGCCCAGTTCCAGTTCCTGAGGTTGACCGAGTTGCGCCAGGTCGCCGCCGAACAGCACGAAGTCGGGTTGAGGATCGAGCGCATTGACATCTTCGACGGCGCGCATGGCCGCTTTGACGAAGCGTTCGTTCAGCCGGCGCTCATAAAGATGCGTGTCGGAAATGTAAGCGAACTGAAACAGCGGCTTTTCATCCTCGCTGGCTCGCACGACATCGATCAGTTGGAACGAGTGGGGCGGTAAGACCGTCTTGGCCGTGGTCACCGCCGCCGCCATGCTGGCCACTTTGAGAAACGCGCGGCGGTCCAGGCGTTTGACGGCGGCGAAGAAATCGGCTCGCTCTTGGCGATAACGTTGTTCGCGTTGTTTCCACTTCAATGGCCACATCATACACCTCCTCGGTGAGGTCTGGTTGGCGATTCGCCCTTACGATTCGCACCCCCGGATTTGACGATTCCGGTTCACTCTTTTCCCGGGGCAAGGGTGATCTCTCCTCGAGCCAGCGCTCGGGCGTAGGCGCTGGTCAACGTCTTGAGGAACGCTTCCAGGTCGCTGATCTCCTGCTCGGTGAGATGCAGTTCGATGATGCCCCCGTCGAGATTGGGATTGGGTTCGCCCCCTTTGTTGTAGAACTCGATGACCTCGCGCAACGTCTTCATGCTCCCATCGTGCATGTACGGACCGGTCAACGCGACGTCCCGGAGCGGCGGCGTTTTGAAGGCGCCCACGTCCTTGGGTTGTCGCGTGACCAGGAAGCGTCCCAATTCGGAGAAGCCTTCGGCGAGCGAGAGCTTATCCAGTTCGGCCTCGGTGAGCTCCCCTCGTTCGGCCAGTTGCTGCACGCGCCGGGCGAGGGTCTCGAAATTCCTGGTCGCCTTCATTCCGACGCCGATATTGTGATATTTGAAATCGGTGAAGAACGGTGACGAAGGGTTGAACTCGTGACAGGTGATGCAGCGCGCTTTCCCTTTGAACAATTCCCAGCCCCGTTTGGCCGCCGCGCTGATGGCTTTTTCGTCGCCGGCGATGAACCGGTCGAAAGGCGCGTCGCCGGAGAGCTGGGTCCGTTCGAAGGCGGCGATGGCCTGAACGATGTGATCGATGGTGATGGGCTCCGTTCCGCCGAACACCTCTCGAAACCGCTTCACATATTCGGGAATCTGTTTGATCTTGGCGACCACCGCGTCGTGCGAGGGCATGGCCATCTCCACCGGATTGATGAGAGGCTGCTTGGCTTGATCTTCGAGCGTCTTGGCCCGCCCATCCCAGAACTGCTCTTCGTTGAACATGGCATTGAGAATGGTGGGGGCATTTCGCGCTCCCTTCTTCCCGCCAACGCCCTCGGAGACCGGTTTCCCATCGGTGAAGGCGCGCCGCGGATCGTGACAGGTCGCACAACTGACGGTGTTATCGGCCGACAACCGGGTATCGAAATAGAGGGCCTTGCCGAGGGCGACCTTGGCCTCGGTCATGGGATTATCTTCGGGAATCATCAATTCCCATAGATCGGCGGGAATGCCGAGGGGGAACGTCATGTGGAATCCCTCAGTCTGCCCGGCCGCCGCCCACGCCGGCGAAGCAACCGACCCGGGGGAGCGCTCGGGTGAAATCCCCAGCAGGGCGACCAGCCCTATGACGAGCATCACCATCTTCACCTTCGGGAGAGATCGTCGTCTCATCGCTTTCCCCTTTCACACCCTCGATGGGGGGCATCACAACCTTCGGGTTCCGCGTTGCCCCATCGATGCGCTTCTGTTAAGTTTTCTCCTCGCCCTTCACTGGGTTATCACAATTGACGGGGCGTTTTATTCCCGAAAAATTTCTTCGGGGAATAATCGGGCGTCTCGATTGTGATACCGAATGAGGGGTGATTCTCCTCGTCTCCACCGAGCGAGGGCAGCGATCGTTGGGCGGGAAAGGAATGATCCAGCACGAGGCGGAGCAACCGAAGTCACGAAATATCGATCAGGAGGTGCTGGAACATCTCGATGCCCTCTATGGCTATGCGATGTCGCTGGTACGAAATCCAACCGAAGCCGAAGATCTGGTGCAAGAAGCCTGCTTGCGAGCCCTCAAGAGCGCCCGGCGATATCCTCCCACCGGCGATCTGAAGGCCTGGCTCTTCACCATCTTGCGCAACCTGTGGATCAACCACCAGAAACGGCGGCATCGCGGACCCGAGTTCATCTCTCTGAGCGCTCAGAGCGACGAACAAGATCCCCTTCTGGATGGGATGACCGATCATCGACTTCGTCCGGACCGGTTGCTGGACCGCAGCGTGCTCCAGGCCAACATCCGAGCCGCCATCGAGAGCCTTCCGGCCATCTTCCGCGAGATCATTCTCCTGCGTTACGTGGAAGGATTCAGCTACAACCAGATCGCCGGCATCCTGGGTTGCCCGGCGGGAACGGTGATGTCGCGCCTCAATCGGGCTCGAGCGGCGCTTCGTCAACGACTGTTGGTCATTGACCGAGGACCATGACCGGCGAAGGAGAGGCAATGGCGAGCGATCACGTCATCGATCACATCACGCTCTATTTGGACGACGAACTCCAGGAGGAAGAGCGCGCCGCCTTCGAGGCCCACGTCCACCAGTGCCCCGAGTGCTGGGCGCGGCTGGAGGAAGAGCGCGAATTGGTGATGGCGATTCGCCAGGCCGCCTCGCCACATCGCGCTCCCCAATACTTGCGAGCGCGCATCGAAGCCATGCTCCGCCGCTCGTCGCTCACCGACGGCGTGCGGCGCGTTCGCCTCTGGATGCCGCTCGCCGCAGCGGTCGTGATGCTCATGAGCGCGATGGTGTGGCTGGCCGTGCGATCCGGCCTCCATCCCGCCCAACCTTCCGCTTTCGCCCGTCTAGCTGTGAATACCCACCAGAGATATACGCGCGGTCAGTTACCGCTGGAAATCACCTCTCATTCGCCACAGGAGATCTCTCGGTGGTTTGCCGGGAAGCTGCCTTTCAATCTCAAGCTCCCGGATTACCCCGAAAGTCCCGGTCAATCGAAGCCCTACGAGGTGGTGGGCGCGCGATTGATTGGATTTCAACAAGATTACGCAGCGTACGTGGCCTACCGTCTGCGCCAACGTCCCATCTCGCTCCTGGTGACCTCCGAGACGGTCGCCCGACCCACCGGCGGCGAAGAGATCGCCTGGCGGGGATTGCGATTTCACTTTGACGCCATCGACGGCTGGAAGGTGCTCACCTGGTCGGACAACGGCCTCACCTACGCTCTGGTATCCGACTTTGAAGAACGCGGCCAGGCCTCTTGTATCGTCTGTCATCCGGGAGCAGAGGATCGGCCGATGCTGGAAGGATTGAACCGGCGATAATCCGACGATGTCATCTCCCTCGAAAATCACCGCAGAGGCGCAAAGAACGCCAAGATCTCCCAACGGACTCTTTTCATCCCCTCGATGTGGCTCGGGCGCGCCATGAGGGACTCCCCTCCGGGGTCACGGACGGGAAGCGCTGCCATTCATCATCGGAACGCCGCGGAGGATGGGCGATGCTCCTCTGAATCCGTCACCGGCGACGGGGGAGTGGTCCGAGGACGCGATGGGCCCTGGAGTCGCCCGACGCCTCGTCGCTCCCACTTGAGATACTGAGCGGCGACGGCGTGGATCTTCTGGCCGGTGAGTTGGCCAAGCCGCTCGGCATAATGCTCGACGTCGACCGGGCGTTCGCCGAGAAAGGCGCGCCGCGCATAGGCGAGCACGCGGGCTGGATGGGCTTGCAGGCGATCTCGCTGGGCGCTGATGGCCGCATTGATTCCCAGGGCCACCATCTCTTCGTCCATGGGACCGGTCACCAGCCGCTGCACGTAGCGTCGCACCTCAGCGAGTGCTTCCGCCTGGCCGGTCGCCCTCGGCGTCATCCAAATGAAAAAGGCGCTGGCCAGCGCGCGCGGATCGAACCGAGCGCCTACCCGATAGGCCAGTCCCCGGCGATCGCGCAGCGACTCGGTCAACTGCCCACCAGGTCCAACGAGGATCTGCTCGATGACGTCGAAAATTTCCCGCTCGACGACTTGATGCGCGGGCACGAGGAATCCGATAGCCAGCGCCGGCGTCCGAGACGTCGCCGTTTGTTGACGAGGAGCGGGCGGGAGTTGAGGGATCTGGGCGCGAAACGTCCGTTGAATCTCGCGGCGGTGAAACTGGCGAGCGATGATCGTCGAGATGAGCGTCGATCCATCGGTATCGCCGACGATGATCACCAGAGGATATTGACGGCCGATGGTCTGACGGTGCCAGTCTCGCAATCGCTCGGGCGTCAGTTGCTCGACGGTCTCCACCCGTCCCCATGGAGGCACGCTGTAGACATGTTCACCGACCAGCGCGCGCCAGGCCAGATCGACCGGCCGGGGAGAACGATGGCGGAGTTCGTAGAGGAGTTCGGCGCGGGCGCGTTGAACTTCGGTCTCATCAAACAAGGGTCGTTCCACAATGTCGACGAGCAGTCGCAAGGCCTGATCCTGGTTGCGCGACAGGACGTGGAGGATGAACCCGAAGAAGTCCGGCTCATTCACCCACCGGAGTTGGCCGCCTAATTGCTCCAGCTTCATGATCACCTGCTCGGCCGAGAGGGTCACTTCCTGACCTCGTGGCACTTCTTCCCCGGTTTGATAATCCCATCGGCTCTTCACGCTGCGCCACATGGTGCGCAGCATGAGCTCGGTGATGCCATAGTTGCTCTCATCCTCGAACAAGCGCCCTCCATGGAAGAAGAGGCCCATGGCGATGGTGGGACGCGATTGATCGACGCGCACGTAGGCGCGCGCTCCGTGCAGCACCGAATAATTACGAATCGGTTCCGGCTGAGGAGAGAA
>RFHM01000137.1 GCA_003696865.1 Acidobacteriota bacterium
ACGTGGGAATGATGATGGAAATCTGCGGCAACGGAGAGGATTTCGCGGCTTTCTCTCGTTCGCCGTTCCAGACGGCGAGATCCTCCGGACGATCGACATCATCGAGCATCGTCAAACATTGAACGGACAGGCCGAGCCGGCCAATCGCTTCTTGCGTTTCCTCCAACACTCGCGCGGTTCCCCAGGAGATCCCCTCGAATAATTGAGGAATGGGCCGTCTCAGTCCAATCAAGTAATAACCCCCATCGCGCGCCGGGCCCAGCACCACATCGCTCTGACGGAGACGGTCAAAGGCCTCGGCCATCAACGCCGCTGTGAGCCCGGGACAATCGGCTCCAACGATGACGACGCGATGCCGACCCGCCTGGAAAGCCTCGTCAAAAGCGCGCTCGAGCCGCGCGCCCAGATCGCCCTCCCCCTGCCGACGATAAGAGAGATCCGCTCCCAGCCACTGACTCATGAGTCCATCGCGGCCACCTTCATAGCGAATTTCAATAGCCAGCCGACGTCGACTGGCCAACTCCCGCACCTGTCGAAGCATATGCTCGGTCATCTGACGCTGCAGTTCGGCCGCTCCATCCGGCCCCAACGCCGGAATGAGTCGCGTCTTCGTCCTCCCCGGCTCGGGATAGCGAGTGAACACGATGATCTGCTCATCCACGGACGTCTCCCGCCACCATGAATCGAGAGCCGCAACGAGAATGGTGGAGATGATCTTCACTCCAGCTCCAATGATGCCTCTGAGCGTTCCGGAAACTTTCGATCGTCCAAGGCGCCGCCGATACCGCACGGGCACCTCCAGGATGCGAATCCCCTTCCGCGCCGCTTTGATCTGCATCTCCACCGTCCAACCATAATCGCGATCGCGCATTTCGAGGGAGCGCAGCGTCGAGTGACGGATGGCGCGAAATGGGCCGAGATCGGTATACCGAACGTTCCACAACCAACCAATGAGCGTGCAGGCGAGCCAATTGCCAAAGCGCGCCTGCGGCGTCAGTGCGCCGGGTTCCCGCTTTCCCCGCGTACGCGACCCAATCACGAAATCAGCCCGATCGTCAATGATGGGATCGACCAACCGATCCATGTCTTCGGGATAATCGCTATAATCCCCATCCAAAAAGACGATGATGTCCTGATCGTCGAGCTCGGCCAGGCCCGCCAGGCAGGCGGCTCCATATCCTCGGCGAGGCTCGCACACCACCTGGGCACCTCGCGCCCGAGCCAACTCGACGGTTCGATCCGTCGAGCCATTATCGGCAACGATGACATCATCCACCCAATCCGGTATCGCCGAGAGCACGTGACCGATGGCCGATTCTTCGTTGAGCGCAGGGATGATCACGGCAATTTTGTGGCCTTTCCTCATCTCAACCGACCCCCATCGCGTTCGGCGTCCGGCGGCCTGTGCGCCACTCCCGGATCAAAAGATACCAGACGGGTACATATTCCAGCCAGACGATGCCGTAGTCGAAAATCTCCACCCGTCCGTGGAGGCTGAAGTGAAATCTCAAATAATAAAGAGGCAACAAGGCGGTCAGCAGGAGCAGAGAGCGTCGCGGGCGAATCGTCAAGAATGGAATGATCCAGACGTAATACCAGGGAAATTGTGCCGGGCTGAGGAGGAAAACGGCAGCGACGATGAGAAGGGATCGCTCCCAGAGATCCACCGACGTGCGATGGTTGCGGCGGAGGAGCCAGCCGATCCAAACAACCAGGGCTGTAGCGACCACGATGCGCGCCCCCAACCCTCCGTAAGAAGCAGCGTACCCCATCAGCTTGGCTAACGCTCCCATCCCCCAGAGGACGAGCATGAAGAGAGCATCGTTCATCTCCCAATGCTGGCCATAGACGAGGAATCCCGAATGTCGATCGAGACCAGCACCGTACATCGGGGCGAGCATGAGGCCGCCGAGAAAGACGAGAAGGCTCACGGCCGGGATGAGACGTCTCCAATCCCTCACCAGAGGCCGCCAGATCACCGGTCCCAGGACGAGCGGCCAGATCTTGGCCCCCATCGCTACGCCCAAACACCCCGTGGCCCAGAGAGAGCGACGACGCCTCGCGAGCAATAACGCTCCCAGAACGAACGGGAGCGCCACCAGATCCATATGGCCGGAATTGAAAATCTCCTTGACCAGGACCGGATTCCACCAATACACCGCCAGCCAGAGCAGCGGCAAGCGCAACCATTGCATCGCCACGATGAGCAATCCCAAAGTCACCACATCGAATCCCAAGAGAACGACTCGCCATGAGCGGAGGCTCCATGGGCAAATCCAGTGAGCCAGGGCGAAGGCCGCTTGACTCACGGGAGGGTAGATCGTTCGCAAGTGCGGATGATTCACCCGCGCAATGACCGCGCCCGATTGTCGAGCCAGAGCGATGAGGGAGGGGGGAGCGCCACCAGATGCCGCACTCTCGGCGAGACATTGTTCCGGCGCATAGGTATAGGGATTTTGCCCGCTCGCCGTCACGCCTCCATCCCAAAGATAGCGGTAGTAATCGTCCTCCAGCATGGGCGTAGACGCCAAGAAAGCCACGCGTAGCAACGCCCCCACGATGAACATCCATATCAACAATCCCTTACTCTGAGGAACGCGCGCGATCTCCCAGACGGCCAACAGATAGAGAACGCCTGCGGCCACTTCCACTCCCACGAGAGTGATGATGGGGTATGAGGCGATATCCCGTTCGTAAGCAAATTGCGGGGAGAGCCACAGAAGAAAGAAATGGAGGCCAACGAGTCCGGCACCCGCCAGCCCCCAGCGCCAATACCAGGACGTTAATCGAGGCATCTGGGAAACATCCGCCTCCACTGCTCTCCTCCCAGAATCCCCGTGACCCGCCGCCGGCTATTTGGTTCCCGAACCACGGATCCTGGTACCCGAACCTCTCGATTCCGGCTGCCTGGCCTTCTTGAAAGACATCACCTCCAGGGTCTTCTCCTCCTGGTGGAGATGGCCTTTCACGATGACCTTCTCGCCCGGGCGAATGAGCCGAACGAGTCTCCGGCTCTGTTCCGAATTGCCGAGGCGGAGCATCGTGCCCCGGAGGCTCTCCAATTCGCGACCCTCCGCACTCGTTGCCCTCAGGACTTTGAGGACGTAGGCCGGCCGGTCTTTGGTTGCCGATCCCATCTCCGGGAGAGCCCGAAGCTCTCCTTCAATCTTCACCTTCTCCACACTCATGGAAGTCTTATCCGAACTTCCCTTACTCTGGCTACCAAACTGAGCATAGCCCAGTCCGCTCATACCCATGAGCACGATCATCATCAATGAAAATCTAAACGACCATATTGTTGCTCTCATATTCATTCGTTCCTCCTGAAAGATCAATCATCTTTGAATCACCGTTCGAGGAGTTGTCGGTCCAACGCCTCAATCCTTACACTCGTCCAGAATCCCGGTGGCGTCCACAGTACCAACGAGGATGAGAATCCCCCTTCCCGATGCTCGTCGCTCGGGGCTCCCGAGGGGAAGAAAGACGAGCCTCGCTCGCGCGATGAGCGTCACGCGGCGAGTGACACCTTGCCCCTTAATGAGCTCGCTTGAGGAGTTGCTTCTCCCTCAGATCGTTTTTCGTCCACCGGTAGGGCAACTCCACAATGGTTCCCGGCTCGGTGAACCGCTCAGCCGCCCTCACACAATCGACCAGGATAGCTCGCTGCACCTGACGATCATGGAGATCGCCAAACGTATATCCGAACGGGTGGCGAATATAGAGGGCGCGCGAAGGCTTCACTAACTCGGTGATGCTGCGCACCAGCGTGAGAGAGATGGTCGTCAATCCCGCCTCGTCGAAGACTCGTTGGATCAGTCCTACGGACTGATTACACACCGGTCAAGCGGGACTGAGAACGACCAGATCGACGCCATCGGCCTTGAGTTTCTCGGCCACTTCGGGAGCCGTCTGGCGTATCAACGGTTCCGTCTCCGCCACATAGCCCATGAAGGAAAAATGCCGAGGAGCGGCTGCGCCAATCACTCCTTCTGCGGCCAGCTCGCGCAGCCGATCCAGAGGGAACACGGAATTCTTATCCTCGCTCACTCGCTTCGTGTCATACCCTACATGGGATAACCGCAATTCCTCTAACCTTGCATCGCCAGGTATTTGGCGATAGGAAGGGTCCCCGATGGGACTCTTCAGATTAAATGGCGGATCGTCTTTCGTATGGACACCGGCGGTGGTGACCAGAGCCACACGACAATCGGAGAGGGGTTTCCGCAGAGGGTTCACTGGGGTGGGATGATCGAAGCGAACCCAGTCAAATTGAGGATAGGCTTTTCGGCGAACGAACTGCTTCTCCAGTTCCACGAAATTGGCATCCAATTCTGCCTCTCGATCCATGACTCTCTCATCCATGATGACATGCTCCTCATAATGAAGTGGGGGCCGAGCCCCCATTTTGAACCATCAATATTTACTTCAAATCGGATTCCACGCGCAAACCGTCGAGGAACTTATTGATGCCGCAGAACAGATCGACGACGGCCAGGCCCTCCACGAGTTCTTCCTCAGAGACGCCCATCCGCCTCAACTGCGCCGTGTGAGCGTTAATGCAATACTCACAATTATTGACCGTGGAAACGGCCAAAGCGAGGAATTCCTTTGTCTTGGGGTCTAATTTACCCGGTCCCATGATCACTTTGAAACGATCCCAAGTCGTTCGGAGATAAGCCGGATGGACGGCCATAGCCTTGAACAGGTTGGGAACGAACGGAAGTCCGAATGTGCGTTTGATATCCTCATAGATCTCTTTCACCGTACCCGTGACGTGTTCTTCCGAAAGCAGTTTCACTCTCGCCATATTTCTCCCTCCTCTCAAAAATGTACGTTGGAGATCGTATAAGCCTCATCATACCGACGGTATGCATCGGCTTCAGTGAACGTCATTACATAACGATATCCCCCTCTCACCCTGCTCCGGATAGACCTCGGTTCGGGCTCGATAGGGCGAACACGATGACCGCCTTGACCCAAAGGAGCCCATCGAGTGAACCAGCATGATCGCGGTGGCCGCCTCTCCCCGTCACGACGCTCGATTCACCCATCCACGGCGTGCGCAGCGTCACAGACGATGGTTCATGCCCAGAATATACTGAGAGATATGCACTTTGAGTGTGAGAAGGGAGGATGGAGCAATGAAGAGCTCATGGTATGTTCGGCAAATCAACATGCCCGGCTGTTTGGGAGACGATGAGGATCTCCGGGCGATCTCGGATATCACGCCGAAACGAGAGTATCAAGCCGGCGAGATCATCTACTATGGAGGCGATCACGCCGACGCACTGTACATCATTAAACGAGGTCAGGTCACCCTGTCGGCTTTCTCATTGGAAGGAAAAGAAAAGATTCTGGAAATTCTCCACGAGGGAGATATCTTCGGTGAGATGTTCCTCGACGAGGAGGAGCGCGGTCACCGGCAAGCCAAAGCGGTCACTAAGGTGACTCTTTGCATCATGACCCGGCGGGCCTTTCTGGAACTCTGTCGGCGAAAGCCACAAGCGGTCATGGATTTCATGAGCGTGTTCATGAAGCGGTTGCGCGATCTCCAGAAAGAGGTGGAAGATTTTGCCTTCACTACGGCTCGAGAGCGGTTCATCAAGCTTCTGGGCAAATTGTGTGCCGAATACGAGACGACCAAAGAACGCGATCCGCATACCTGCGTGGTGCGATTCTCTCAAGATGAACTCGCCCATTTGTTGGGTCTCACTCGTGAGCGGGTCAATGCCTTGGTACAAGAATTCAAACGCAAGGGGCTCGTTCAATCTCACTATGGATACGTCACCGTCAATCGGGATCAGCTTCGGGAGTTCCTCGGCCGCTTTCAGTATTAACCTCTCTCCCGGAAGAGTGCTGGGCAACGGCAGGAGGACTGGGCGTTCAGGCGGCCGGACTATCGATCTTCGATGGATTTCCTCGCTGATGTCCGGCGAATGAGGCTACCTTGTGCGCACGAACGGGCGAGCTTGTGCCTGGAGTCCGATGGCCTTCGGCAGGCGCCTCCGCCTGAGAAGCTGGCGCAACCGCATTCGCGCTTTGTGAAGCTGTGACTTGGCCGTCCCCGTCGCAATGCCCAACATTCGAGCGATTTCCTCATGTCCATATCCTTCCACGTCGTGGAGGAAAAAAATGAGGCGATATCCTGAAGGCAACCGCCTCATCGCCCGCTCCAGATCGATTCGATCGACGAGGAGTTCGTCGGCTTGGCCCGCGTGGTATGACCGCGAGGATGAGCCGTCTCCAATCGATTCAATGGGGCTCGCTCCACCTGAATAGCCCGGATGTCGCCGACGGCTGGCGCGCAGGTGCATGAGGACGGCATTCATAGTGACTCGATAAAGCCACGTCGCCAATGCTCCAGTGCCCCTGAATGTCCCGATTTTCTGGTAGAGTCGCAAAAACACTTCTTGACTGAGATCTTCAGCGTCCCACGGATTTCCCAGCAGGTGAAAGCAAAGGCCATATACTTTTCGGTAATGGCGGTGATAGATCTCCTCGAAGGCCGCGACCTGTCCACACGAGGCGGCCCGCGCTAATTCGCCGTCCGACCACTCACTGCAGGAAGACATCACTGTCGATCCTCAACTCTCCGAGACGGCTGACTGGCGACGAGCCGATGGCGCACCTCGTCAACAATGGCATGCCCGATGAGCCCCAGGCTCACGGCCATGAGGAACAAAGCGAATAACACGATGAGCACGTCTCCAAAATTCATCATCATCATCGCTCCCTAAATAATATCTCACCATGAGCATAGTTCGAGTGGCCCGCCATCACTATGAACTCATTCACACTTGTCGACACCCGACCGGGCACAGGAACTCCGTTGAAGAGACGTCCCGTCAAGCAAAACGCCGCTCAGAATCACGCGTGAAAGAGCGAATGAGGTGTTCAGCATCAAATTCATATCCACACCGGCGGCATCGAGCGGTCGGTAAACAGCGCGTGGCGTCCAAATCACACCGCAGTTTGAGCTCGAACTTCTTCGCCGAGCAAAACGGACAGGCCGTCGTCGGTAGCGCACGTTGTATATCCTCTAGTGTCATAACATCCTCCCCGACGGATTGAACGGAATCGTTCTCCTCTCCAGCAATGAGCGCTCAGTCTGGGCGAGGTGCCTCCGATGGTCGAAACGATCGCCTCCTGGAGGATTGCCCCATTGACCGATCGCCCTTGTGGTGAATCTGTTGGTTGTCGATTCATGTCCTGCTCCGTCATTATCAGCGTACACTCGACCGGCCGGTGAAGAATATGAACTCTTCCACAGTGTAGGGAGAACCCCGCTGTTCTCCCATAACATACATTTCGTCCAGATTCACTGATGTGATGAATATCGTTAAATTAATCCGGACATCGGTGAATCCGTGCTTTTTCGCACTTCACGGTAGGCACTTGCGCTCATGAGCAACTCCTCCGGATCTCAGCTCGCTGGGCGGCGATACCGCGTGTGGATGGTCCTCGTGCCTCATTCGAAGAAGGCCCCGTCTCCTCCAGGGCCATACGCATCTCATCCTCGATCACCGGTGGAGACGTGTGTTGGGGAACGCGGCAATCCAAGCAAACCAGTAGGTCGATCGTATCGGTAAAGGCTCTAATCGCTTACCAACCAACGGACCATTGATGGCTCGACCGGCCAGATCCCACCCGCTCTCGGTTTGCTCGTCAATGATCCTTCCCGCCCGAATCCTGAACCGCAATAGGTGTTCGCCGAGTTGGCGGCAATAAGCCGCTCCAACTCCATGATGGGCGAATATCACGATAGCGAGATCGTCGATCGTGTCGTTGATGACTCGCAGGCGCCGACTCTCCAGAGAATAGGCATAAGCCCTCCCATTCACTTCCATCCCAAGGATTCGCGTCGCCGGCCGGAGCCGCGAATCAAGAAAGACCCGCTGCGCTACGGGAAAGGGTGCTCTCCGTTGTCGATTGAGCGAAAACCGATAGCGGTCACCATAAGCATCTCGATCATAATCGATGGAGTATCCCGTTTCCGGGGAGAGGACGAAGCCCTTTGGATAGAGCTTCCGCCACTCTTCCCAGGTGAGCATCATGGAGGCGAGCGGGCGCAACCGCTCTCCGGTGAGGGCACCAATGATGGCTCGACCAGAAACTTGATACCACCACGAATGAGTTTGACGATCGTACAGCACCAAATTGGACTGATAGAGAGCACTGGTGTTGCCGAACGTCAACACCCGATGGCCCACTCGACGACTGAATACGATGCCGCTCCGACACAGCGGACAATAGGTCACCAGAATGGGTTCGCCGCCCATGATATCGTTGATGACTTCATGAAGATTCAGGATACGGATCGGATAGGCTTTAGCTTCTCGCCCTATCTGGACGCTGAGCACCCAATCGTCATGGCGCAAAAATTGTGCGTCTTTCGCCGGAATGAATCGAGGATGGTCGAGCGGGGGAATGCCATCGCGCACCCGATGGATGAGCTGAGGACTGGCTTTGCTGAGAGGAACCGGTGGGCGCCCAGGAGTGAACGTGTCCAGGAACACCTCGTCGAGCGGAACGCCGTGTCGGCTCATATCGGGTTGTTGAAGAAGAATGGGGAGCAACGCGAACAGGAGCCAGAGGCCCATATAGGTCATCCCTTCGGTCGAACCGTTCTTCACCCTTGGCATCTCAAACTCGCCCCTCCATTGTAATGGTTGCATCGATGTATGTCCTGTGAGGTTGATCACGTTCCCGAAAAAGAAGCGAGCGTTCGGCCCCGCTCTGATCCCTCTTCGAAGACCACCGAGAGCGAAGAGGCTCCATCGTCCGGCGAGCTTCTATCAGATCTCCGACTCCGTTGCTTCGGTAGTCACGGTAACAGTTTTTACCTCATTCATGCGATATCTTATGAGGGCGCCAAGGGAGAATCGGTGATATGATCTGGACGCGATGGACACGAGTGATCACGATATGGGCGATCATGGGCGTCATGCCCGCAGCCCTTCATTCCCCGAGCGCATCCTCGGCATCGAGATCCTCTATCCAGCGACCACCATCACGGAGTGGAGAGGTCAAACTCGGCGCCAATCTGGTGAACACTTTTGTGACCGTCAGAGACCAGGCCGGACGGCTCGTCTCCACGCTGGAGGCGAGTGATTTCCTCGTATTGGATGATGGCGTCCCCCAGGCGATCACCTATTTCAGTCGCGAGACGCAACTCCCTTTGAGCATCGCCCTGGTCATCGACCGAAGCCAGAGTGTCCGAAAGAGATTTCCTTTTGAACGGGTTGCCGCCACCCGCTTTCTGGAGGACGTGCTGCGCCACGGCCAGGATCGTGCTCTGGTGGTGGCGTTCGATTCCAATGTTTACTTGATTCGCGATTTCACCGATGACATTCCGGCACTGGCTGCCGCTATTCGAAAACTGACCGTTGCTGGAGGAAGCTCTCTGTTCGATGCCGTGTACAAAACGTGTCGCGACAAATTCGCTTCCCATGATATTGGACGCAAGATCTTGATTGTCGTCACTGACGGAGAAGATACCACCAGTTGGGCCACTCTCGAGCAAGCCAGTCGGATGGCCTTGCAAACCGACGTCATCGTTTACGCTATTGGAATCAGAGGGATCGAACAGAAGACCTCGATCCTGAAGCGGTTGACGAGTCGAACTGGCGGTCGCGTCTTTTCTCCCAAAACCCGGGAGGAGAAACTCGCCAAACTGTTCGCGCGACTTCAAGAAGAACTCCGCAATCAGTACAGTATCGGTTACACGCTGCCGCATCAACCGGATGGCCAATTCCATACGCTCACCATCCGGGTGAAACGAAAGGGCATGACCGTCTCTGCGCGGCGAGGGTACTATGCCCCTCGGACATCGCCATAGCCCGCCTCAGGCGAATGAGTGAGGATATGTTATGAACATTGTCTCTCCATTTTTGTTCATTCACTGGTTTCTCTCATCGCAATATGACTGGATCCCTTTCATCCTGATTACCCTCGTCATACTGGTGGGGGTTGCCCTTCTGCTCCACCTCTACCGCAGTCTCCGACGAACCAATGCCGTGCAGGATGAATGGGAGTACAAGAAACATTCTTTATTGGGCGAAGGGATCACCGAGGAGTCGATCCCTCCCAGTCCACCTCACTCCCCGGCGGATGCCGTTCCCTCCTCTTCACCTGGTTCGGCGGATATTTCATCGAAAGATCATATCGCCACCTTGCTCTCACCACCACCATCGCTGGCGGAGGCGAGTCGCTCTTTGGCCGAACCGCTTGCTCAGGACAGCCCAGTGGAAGAGGCTATGCCCTCTGCACAGCCGAAGCGGTGGGCGCGGTGGAGCCTGGTCGCCGGAGGAGCCATTCTGGGGATCTCCACCCTATGGATGCTGACTCAATCGCCCGAAGAGTATCATCCGGCAGAACGGGCAGCGCCGACCAGCGTGGCATCGGCCGGTGAATCGAAAGCGTTGGATCTCGCCTCCGATCCTCTCATCGCCTCCACGAGTCAGGCACTGGAGTACAATGTGATCACTTCCAGCAGCAATCCCCTCATCTCGCCCGAGGAAAGGCTCAGATTCATCGCCGAAGCGCTTCAGGGGATACGAGATCCACTGGCACGTCGCCGAGCCGCCCATCATCATGATCTCCTCATGAGCGAAATGCAACATGGCGGATTTCGTAAAGAAGCCTGGTATGCCCACGTCGCGGCCTGCCAGCAAGTGTGCTCTCCGGCGTTTTCCGGACTCGTCTCGCACCACTTTGCCAATGTGAGCCGTCACATTCATACGCTCATCTTCTTCCGCATAGGCGAGAGCGCGCTCGATTCCACGGATCGAAGAGATATCCAACATATGGCCGACTTGTTATCCACGCCTCCCTACAGGCATCACCACATTCTCCTCATTGGTCGAGCGAGCAAGATCGGTGATCACGAAATGAATATGGCTTTATCCGAGCGACGCGTGCGGGCCGTGCGCCGAGCCTTGCTCTCCTCCGGTATCGACCCGACGCAGATCAAAGCTTTTTGGTTGGGCTGGGAACAGCCATACTTGACGCGGGATATAGCCAGGCAACTCCACGTTCCCTCCGTAGCGTATGGAGATGACGAGGTCAAACTCAATCAGAGCGTGATGCTGGTGCTCTATCGAGCGGGTGAGATCGACTGAGCGCTCCCCTCTCCCATCACCTTCGCTCAACGAGCCATCGTTGGTTGATCGGAGAGGATGCGCCGAATTTCCCGAAGCAGCTCGCCGGGATCGCACGATTTCACGATCGAACTCTTCGCTAACTGAGCGAGAGGGTCATCGGCAAATGAACAGGACGTCGAGCATACGATGATGGGCAATCTCGGATATTCGGCGACCAATCTCTCCAACAGGCGAGGGCCATTTTCTGATCGCAAGTCGATGTCCATAATGACCATATCGAATGGCTCGCGACTGAGGAGCTTCAAAGCGACGGCGCCCGACGGCGCTTCGCTGACTCGATACCCCTGCTCGGTGAGGACGTCGGAGAAGAACAGCCGAATACCCGGTTCGTCATCGATGATGAGAATGCGCCCCATTATATCTCTGCCCTAGCTTCAACGCGCCCATGTTCAGTCTCGACCCGGAGCATAATATCCGTGCCGGGTTCGCGCGACCAAACGGTGCCGTCCTTTGTGGTGTTTTATTTTCACCTTCACTTTCCGCCACCGACCATCTTGTGCCTCATTGGTCGGTCGATAGCCGAGACTATATTGTTGATGAAGTTCCACGGCCACTCCATAGCAGATGCGTATCATCTCCTCCGGGTCGGTGGGAAAAAACGCGCGCCCGCCGGTGACTTCAGCAAACCCCTCGATCACACTGAGAGACGTGAGCGTAGTATCCGAACCGAGAATCCCGATGGCATAGATCTGAACGTCGGACTCCCGGACCAACTGGCGCGTCTCCTTGAATGAGGCGTGACGGCTGGCCGTGTCCATGCCATCGGTGATGAGAAGGATGACTCGGCGGCGCTCGGTGCGGTACCCATTGAGCTTCACCAGCGCCAAATGAACGGCATCGTAGAGCGCCGTCTTCCCTCCGGCTTGAGCCATCGACAGCGCCATAGCCACAGCAT
>RFHM01000138.1 GCA_003696865.1 Acidobacteriota bacterium
ATCCAGAACAACCGGAGGCCGGTGCGGAACATTCGCAGGACACTTTCTTCTCTCTCCGGCGGGGTATGTTCGACCAGCATCCGCAGGACGTAAGCGGCGTGCTTGGCTTCCGTCCCTTTGGTCTTATCCACCGGCTTCCCTTCCAACTCGTCGAGCAACGTCCAATCGTGGGCGAACAGGAAGGCGACGTCCTCCTTTTGGAGTTTCCCCGCCTGAATGAGTTTTTTCAGGATCGTCCACATGAGCGCCGCTCCCGCTCCCGGCGTCCGTTTGAGCTCGATCTGATCGGGATAAATCTTGGGGATCTGGCGCACGTTGGTCATTTCCGTGCACATGATCGCCGCGGCCCCTTCTTGCCAGGGATAACTGCGAGAGAATTCGAAAAAGCTATGAATGAGACCGAGAATCTGCGGAGGATAATGATCCCAATTCTCCATCTCCTCATCGGTCGCCCCTAGGGCCAACAGCAACCGGCGATGTAACCCGACGTGGCCATCCCGAGCCAGTGGATGAGGATCCTTCTTGTCTTCATCCTCCATATCTTCGAGCAGAAGACGACGGATTTCCGGATCGGGGCAGTTGCCATAGATGTGCCCGAGCCACATGGGAAAGCTCACCACGAACGGCCGGAAATTCAACAGGACGACTTTGGAGAAACCTTTCAAAACATCCAGATCTTCGATGGTCAACGCCCGCTCGTAAGCCGAGACGAGCGATGGGGGATTCTCGTGGAACTTCTCCACCTCCTTGATGAATCGGTTATACAGTTTTTCAGCCATAGGGCTCATACCTCCTCATCGTTGTGATTTGGCCAGCGCTCGCTTCAGCATCTCCCGAACTTCGAGGACGTGCTGGAGCATGACCTTGTAGGCCAACTCTGGCTTGTGCTGCTTGATGGCCCGATGGATGCGCTCGTGCGCGGTGAGGATCTTCTTGTTCGCCCCTCGAGGGAACTTCAAATGCTGGACCGCCTCTCGGACCGGATCCATCACCGCGTCCACTAGGATGACCAATACCGGATTCTTGGTGGCTTCAGCAATCGCGCGATGGAACGAGAGATTGGTCGGTTGCCCGAAGCTCTGTGTACTGAGCGTCGTCCGTTGCTCCTCTAGCAGCGTTTTGATCTTGGCCAGATCGATCTCCGTGGCCCGTTCGGCGGCCAGTCGAGCGATTTCTGGTTCATAGATCAATCGCGCCTCGGTCAGATCATCGACCGACGTTTCTCCCAGTCGGATCATCGCCGACAGCGACTGACTCACCGCGGCTTTGTCCACCTGAGAGACGAACGTCCCTCCGCCATAGCCACGCTTCACCACCAGGAGCCCCATCTGCTCCAGCGAGCGGAGAGCCTCGCGCAGGACCAATCGACTGACGCCGAATTGTTCGGCCAGATCGCGCTCCGAGGGCAACCGATCCCCCGGTTTCAATTTGCCCGAGAAGATGGCCTCGCGGAGCTGGTCGGCCACTTCTTCCGAGACGCGTCGATATTTGAGCGGCTTAATGGGTAGATCGAGCATCGTTCCTCCTCGTCCGTCATCCATCTCGTCCATGCTAAGGTTTAAGTTTATACCTTATTCCCATTGATGTCAACCTCTTTCTGGGGGTGAACGTTGAGGGCGAGCGCGATTTTCTCCTCCTCTCGGGGACGCGAGTGTTGCCGACATCCGGCTCACTCGAACGCCTTCCCCATGGCGTCCAGTTCCTGCTTCAGGATCTCCGCTCCATACCACATGACGGGGAGGCCGCCGGGGATGGCCGCCGTCTCTAGTGCTTCGAGGACCTCTCGCGGCGATGCGCCCGAGAGGAGGGCTCGCTTCAGATGGATGCGAACGCCTTCCCACCGCGATTGAGCGGCATTGACCGACATGATGATCAACTCCTTCACCTTCCGAGGGAGAACGCCTCGCTCTATCGTCATGCGGTGGTAGAATTCCAGCACCGACTCCACATATTCCGGATCGAATTCAGAGATGGCCCGATGCATCTCGGTCGTCACGCCGAGACTCTTCTCCTCCAGTCGCTCGTAAACCTCTTTGCTCATCTGATCATTCCTCCTTTGCGCATGGATTCCGTATCCCTACGGCGATCAGCCAGTATCCTCTCGCGGATCACCGCTCACCACCGGACGATCCACCCATCTCTCCTGGAAATGAAGCTGGATTGCTCGGTGAGGACGCCGTTCGATGTGACGCCATTAACCGAGCTGTCGAAGTTTGAACCGCTGAACCTTCCCCGTGGGCGTGCGCGGCAAGTCCGCGACGAATTCGAAGATCTTGGGTCGTTTGAACCGCGGCAGGGACTCCTCGGCCAGATCCAGGAGTTCGTCTTTCAGTCGATCGGGATCAATATTTCCTGTGGGGACCACGACCGCCTTCACACAAGAGAATCCCTCTTCGGTCTTTCCTTCGATGACGGCCACATCTTGCACGCGCTCATGCCGCCGAAGAACATCTTCGATCTCCAATGGAGAGACCCACTGGCCACTGACTTTGAAGCAATCGTCGCTTCGCCCGATGTGATAATAGTAACCCTGGGGATCGCATCGATACATATCGCCGGTCCGCACCCATCCTTGGACGAAAGTTCGCGCCGTGATATCGGGCCGTCGCCAATAGCCGCGAGCAGCGCTCTCCCCGCGAACCCAAAGGTGACCCTGTTGTCCGATCTCGACGGGGCGTCCCTCATCGTCGATCAGCTTCACTTCGTAGCCGGGCACGGGGAATCCACTGCTCCCATGTCTCACCTGACCGGCGCGATTGGAGATGAAGATATGCAACATCTCGGTGGAACCAATGCCGTCGAGGATTTCCAGTCCGAACGTCTCCATCCAAGCCTGGGAGACGCTCGCCGGCAAAGCTTCTCCTGCGGAGACGCACAATCGCAGCGAACTGACATCCAGCCGCCCTCCCTGGCGATGAAAGGCGAGCAAGGCGTTGTAGACCACGGGGACGCCAAAGAAGACGGTGGGTCGATACCGGGCGAAGATATCCTGGATGGCTTCCGGCGTCGGCTTGCCCGGATAGAGGATGACCGATGCCCTACTGGCCAAGGGGAACGAGAGGCTATTGCCCAGTCCGTAAGCGAAGGGCAGCTTGGACGCCGAGAAGATACGATCCTCGGGTTTGATGTTCAGCACGTGACGGCAGTACGTCTCCACCGTGTAGGGAATATCGCCGTGGGCGTGAATGGCCCCTTTAGGTTGGCCGGTACTTCCCGATGTGTAGAGCAAGAAAGCGGGAGTATCCTTGCTCACCGGATGGGGGAAGGAGCCGGGAAGCTCATCGCGTCGCGCTGTGGAAAAATTGACCGCCGTCTTACCGCGTATGCTGGGTACCGATTCCCGTTCGGCCCTGACGACCATCACCCACTGCAAATGGGGCAGGGTTTCCAATGAGGAGATCAACTCGGATACGAGCGTCGATTCGATGACCAACCCTCGGGTGGCACAATCACCGAGGATGAACGAAATGTCTCTTGCACCGAGGGCCGGATTAATGGGAACGGCGATGGCTCCTAAGCCACTCGCGGCCAGGAAACTCGCGATGAATTCCGGCGAATCGAAGAGCACCAGCCCCACGCGATCACCGGGTTGGAGCCCCGCGGCCACGAATCGTTTCGCGGTTTCCACGGTCAGCTCCCGTAACCGAGCATAACTGAGGACATCATCGCCGAAGTAGATGGCCGGCGCCTCGGAAGCGTCCGACAGGAAGTAGTCAAACAGATTCACCATGTTGCCCATAATCTCCTCCCCTTGAGAGGTAAATGATATGAAATGCGAGTGCGAGGATCAATGAGATGACTTCCATGGATGAGATATCGAGGGGCATCACCGCCCATCACCGGGTGATGGCGAGAAATCGGTTCACGACACCTCGTGCCAGGAGTCATACCTCTTCGGCCGGCTTGACCTCCTCCAGTGAATCGACAGCTACGGGCGCCAACGTCACCGGGCGCCCCTGCTCCCCAAACAAGGCGAAGAACTGATGGGCAACCCGGCGCTGCTCCTCGATGGTCGAAGGGAACAACCGGGTGGCCAACAGACATGCGATGACGTTCGCCGCCACGCCATACACCCCGGCATGGAAGTATCCCCAGGTTTGATGCCCGGTGAGCATCAGCGAAGCCACTACCCCCGTGCCTGCGAGTAATCCGGCCAATGCCCCTTTCCGGTTGAACTGCGACCAATAGAGCCCCAGGACCATCGGCGGGAAGAGTTGCATGAGATACTCGCCCTTGATCTCCGTCAATCGCCAGAGCGTCGCTCCCGGCGCGAGCGAGAGGGCGACCACGACGATCATCAATGCGGCGGTGAACAGCCGCCCGATGACGGCCAACTCCTTCTCGGTGGCTTGCCGGCGGAGATAGGGACGATACACATCCTGCGTGAAAATCGACGCCAAGGTCAACAGGACGGAATCGGCGGTGGCCATGATGGCCGCCACCGCTCCAATGAGGATGAGCGTGGCCACAGCGAAATGATCCCCGGTCAGCACACTCACCCACCGGGCCATGACCCGATCTGATTCCATCCCGGAAAGATGAGGAAACCGCAGATTGCCGGCCAGGCCAATGAGCAGCGTGCAGGGCCCGATGATCAGCGGTGCGAGAACCATCACGCTCAAGCTTCGCTTGAGCGTCTTCACATCGCGAGCCGCATAAATGCGCTGTACCGCCTGAGGATACATCGACAATCCCAATCCGAACACGAGGATCATGGAGAACCACGACGCCGTCAGGGTTCGCGCCGACGCCGGAGGGGCTAGCTTTTCCGGATGGGATGAGCGGAGCTGCTCGAACAAGGCACCCACTCCCCCTACGCTATGCACGGCGAGCGCGGCCGCCAAGACGATGGCGGCGGTCAGAAGAATCCCCTGAACGACGTCGGTCCACACTACGGCTCGCCACCCACCCAGCGCGACATAGAGCAGGATGATGAGCGAGGAACCGATGACGCCCATGGCGTATGATATCGCTCCTCCGGTAATTCCCGACAGCGCATGGCCCATGGCCGTCACCTGAATCATGAGGTAAGGAATGAGAGCGAGAATCAACAGGGCGCTCACCAGAAAGCGCAACCACTCGCTGGCGAAACGATGCGCGTAGAAATCGGCAGGAGTGAGATAGTCGTACTTCTTGGAGAGGAGATAGAGCCGAGGAGCATAAGCCAGGTAAGCGGCGATGATGAGCATGATCAGAGGAATCCCCATGATCCAGATGAGACCGCTTCGGTAGGCCACTCCGGTGAAACCGAAAAACGTATTGCCGCTATACTGCGTGGAAAAGAGCGTGAAGAAGAGAACGATGGGCCCGGTCAGTTTACCGCCGAGAAAATAATCCCGCGGCGAATGCTCCCTCTCCCTCCGATGCGCCAGATATCCGATGAGGAGAGAGAGGGCGAGGTAAGCGCCCACCGCCCAGAGCATCGTCATCGCCGATGGTGTCATCACCTCTTCCTCTGATTGACGGCCACTCCCCGGGTACTCCACTCCGCCCGCCCTTTCACTCGGGCCACCGTTTCCATATCATGTGGAGAATGAACCCGGCCGTGAAAACATACACGATGAGTTCGATCACCGCCCAGACGGGAATCTTCCACATCGTTGGTTCGGTCTGCCCCATGAACGGATAAGGGGTTGACAGAACCGCCAGTACGAAAAGCCAGAACCAGGATCGAACGCGTCGCTTCATCTTTTTACTCATCCAGCGTTGACTCCGAGGCTCATCCATGCTCGCCGCGCCCTATGGCGCGAGGCGCTCCTCAATCTTCACGGCGCGCGTTAGAGGTCGCCTCGACCTCGGACGTCGATCGAGCCTCGTAGTAGTGTTGAATGTCAATGCCCAGCATGAGCGAGAGCTGCATGAGAAGCAGAGGATGGAGGCCCCGGCGATAGAGCATGAGGAGATCCCCTCGTCGGACGGCCTCGGTCAACTCCGGAGCGATCTCCGCCGACCGCAAAACGGATTCTGGATCTCGTTTGAACGCCTCGGCCAATGCCGAGTCGGTCGTCAATCGATAGACGAGCTTGCTCAATCGATAGAGATGGCCATTCATCATTTTCGCCCACCAATCGACATCTCATCGGGCCTCCCTGTCCTCTCTCCTGGGGAATTCGCCGCACTCACTGGGTGCACCCTTTCGTCAATTCACTCCGACGGAGTGAGCGCAAGCAGAGCAATACCGGTGGCCCAGGCTCGAATGGGTTCATAGACGCACAATCGAACGTGACCGCTACCCAGGGCACCCAGAGCGATGAGCCAGTTCCGAATCTCATGAGCGCCGTTGCCGGCGCGGCGTTCCAGCTCCTCGCCGCTCATCCTGATGAGCTCCTCTGCCCGACCTCGACACATGAGATCGAGGACCCATCGATCGAACGATTCATTGATGCGCCCCATCCCCGGCACACCCACCCAATGAGAGAGACCGCCCGTTCCCAATATGGCAACGCGGAGGTCGTCATCGAGTGATCGGATGAACCGTCCGAGGAATTCGCCCAGTTGATGACACCGGGAGAACGACGGTTGAGGTGGTACCGCCGAATTGACGAACAGCGGGACAATGGGAACATCCATCTCCGGGGTGAGGAAATGGAGCGAGCCGAAAAACCCGTGATCCAAAGGCATCTCATAAGAGAACGCCAGATCGAAACCGGCATCTAAGGCTCCGGCGAGCAGCGTGCGAGCCAGCGCGTGATGAACGCGAACGCGATACTGGGGAACGCCGGCATCGCCCCATCCTTCGCACCATTCGCCCACGCCCAGACAGAAGGTGGGCATGTTATCGAAGAAAAACGTCTTCAGATGATCTGAGCCGGCGATCACCAACACATCCGGCGCCGCCTGGCCGAGGAGCGTTCGCAATTGGGCGAACCCCTCCATGATGCGTTCCCGTTGCTCACGGGGAGCCGCCCGGAACTTTCGAATCATGAGGCCCGTATGCGAGGCCCCTATGGCAACGACGATCTCGGCCATAACCGGGGTCCTCCCATTGATCGATGATGCCGTTCATGGGACCGCCACCAAGTGGTCCTCTCCTGATGAGGTATGCGGACCGGTCCGTTCACGCGGTGAGGAACTCCATGAGGAGTCGGTTGAACTCTTCGGGCTTTTCGAATTGCGGCCAGTGCCCACAATCCTCCATGACGTGGAATCGCGCTCGAGGAATGAGACGAGCCGCCTGCTCGGCGACCGGCCAACCGGTCGTGGGATTATGGCGCGTCCAGAGGACGAACGTGGGCACCGTGATGCGCCGAAGTTGATCTTCGGTGAGCATCCACGGTCGGCGTTCTTCGGCCCGCTCCGGACCAATGAGCCAGCGACGAATGCGCTCCAATCGATCCTGCGTGAGCGGATCGCTATAGAAGCGATACCGAATCTCTACCAGCTCGTCGGTCATGGTCTCAGGATCATAGACGAGCCACTCCATGCGCTGGCGTACCGATTGACGAGTCGGTTTGGTGACCGCCGCCGCGCTCAATCGAGAGAGTCGCTCGATCCGTTCTCGTTGAGCCACTTCATCCTGCTGGAGACTGAGACCGGCCCCGGTCACCAAGACGAGCTTGCCCACGCGCTCAGGCTTTTGAATGGCCAGCCAGGCGGCGATCCATCCGCCCAGCGATTCGCCCACCAGATGAGCGCGCTCGGCGCCAATGGCGTCGAGGAAGTCATTGATGAACGCCACATAGTCGGGGAGCGCATAGTCGATGTCCGGCTTGTCGGTCAATCCATGTCCGATCAAATCGATGGCGTAAACGTGAAACGATCGGCCGAGCGGCACAACGTTTCGGACGTAAGCTTCCAAATGTCCACCCATCCCATGGAGCAAGAGGACGGGCTCCCCGCGCCCGGCTTCCAAACACCGCGTGCGAACGCCACCAGCGTCGTAGTATTTGAGTTCGGCACCAAGGGCATCGATCCATGCTGTCGAGAAAGCTCTTTCCATAGTCATCCTCCGATGGGAACGAGTTCAGTTGGCTGGTCGCGTTTAGGGGCTCATGGACGGCGAATGATGGCCCAGGCGGTCCTCCACGTTCTCTGAGTTCTCAGTCACCATCCTCGAAGGCCACTTCCCTCACCGTCGCCGAGCCTGGAAGTCCAGAGAGACGTTCGGTGGAAATGAGCGTCCCGGTCACCAGGAATGTCACCACATTGACCAGGCCGGTCATATACAAGGCGTATTCCCAACGACCCGTGGCCTCGACGATGAATCCGGCGAGCGCCGGGGCCAGGATCGCTCCCAGCGAACCGATGAGGGACATGAATCCGGTGACCGTTCCCACCCGACGCAAGGTCATATCGGTGGCGATGATCCAGAGTGCGGCAATATTGCCACCGACGAGGCCCATGGCCGCCGAGATTCCGATGACGGCCAGAGCCGGCGAACTCGTCGATCCGGCCAGCAGCAAGCAACCGACGACGCCCGTAGATCCCACGTAGAGGATGATCTTGCGAGCCCACCTCCGCGACCAACCCCGATCCATCAATCCGTTACTGATCCACCCCGTACTTCCTTCCAGTAAAAAGGTACAGAGGAACGGCAACGCCGTATAAAATCCCGATTCCAGGAGCGTGAATCCGCGCGCCTTGATCAGATAGGTGGGCATCCAATTGGCGACGAAATAGTAGGTGAATGTGTTCGGAAGGTACGCCAATCCCAATCCCCACACGGGGCGACGTTTGAGCACATCGAGCAAGGGAGTTCTCTCCGATCTTCTTGCGGATGCCACTTCCGGTGTGAGAGTGCCCAGTACCCATCGCGCAAAGAGGAAGAGCACGCCGGCCCAGATCAACCCGAACGCTCCAAAGACCAGGAACACCATCCGCCAACCGGATGTCGCGACGATGGTGCTGGCCAGAGGGACGGCCACCACGGGTCCCAGAGCTGTGGCTGAGATGCACATGGTCAACGCTCGGGGGACGTCATTGGGCGGGAAAGACTGTGTGATGACGGCAGCCTGAGCCGGGCCATAGGCCGACTCGCACACGCCGAGGAGGCCGCGAATGAGTCCCATGATCCCCGCCGAGCGAGGAAGTGCGGTCAACAGCGTGGCCAACGACCATCCGGCCATGGCTGCCGCGAGCGTCTTGATGCCACCCCATCGATCGCTGAGCCATCCGGTCCATAGTTGAGCGAGCAGGTAACCCCAGCCGAAGGCAGAGAAGACCAGGCCCATGACGTCCGCTCCCCAGTCGAACTCCTCCATGATATGGGGAGCGGCGATTGAAATGTTGACCCGATCTCCCCAGGCGATGAGTCCGGTGACGAACAGAAGGGGGATGAAGATGTGTTCGGACCGAAAACGGGGTTTCACCTTCTCGAGCTGTCCCCTCGCCGACAACCTCGTTCGAATGAACCATCCGGGACGCTCATCATTTTTCGCTCTTCTCCGGCACCGGCGGGACCAGCGGCGCCGGTCGAGCGCGGATGGAATTCTCCGGCTCCTCGTAGTAGAGATCGAAGGCTTGCAGCATGGGAATGTCGTGAACGGAGAACAGGATGGCCTCATCGCTCCGAGAGCGATTCACATGGCGATGCCAGGCCCAATTGGGCACGCAGAATGTATCGTGTTGTTTCCACTCCAGCTCCTCGTCATTCACGATCGTTTTGCCCTCTCCGCGGACGACGAAATAGACGGCGCTCGATGTCTGCCGATGGGATTTGGTCTCCTCGCCGGGTCGCAGCATCTGGATCCAACAGCTCAACGTCGGCATGGCCGGGCCGCCATTGATGGGATTGACGTACTCCAAAGCGATGCCATCGTAGGGACTGCCCTCCAGCTTGGCCAGACGCTTCAATTGAGCCTCGGCATCCACCCAGGGATAGCGCAGTGGCAGATGGCGCTCCTTGGGTCGTTCCCACGTCGGCCGTAAGGCCCCGGTGCGAGCTTGGATATACTCGGCTTCGCTCGATCGGCGCACCTGTTGGCGATCTCCAGGGTAGGGTTCGTAGAAGGGCACGTTCAATCCGATGACGAAGGGCAAATCGAGCACGTCGACCCAAATGGCCGGATGATCGGACTCATTGTGATGATCGTGCCAGCTCCACCGCGGCGTGAGGATGAGATCATAAGCATGCATGGGGCAGACTTCCCCATCGACGACCGTGTACACCCGCTCATTCCCTCGAACGACGAAGCGCAGGGCGGCGATCGTATGGCGATGCGCCCAGGCGAGCTCTCCCGGCTTGATCATTTGCATGCCGATGAGCAGCGTATGGGTCGTGCCGCCGCGCTCCAGCCCCGGATTGAGGAATGAGAAATTGCGTCGCGCGGTGTAACTCTCGGGGATGATGTCACAGGCTTCGACGAGCTTGGGATACACCTCCTCCCACTTCCACACATAGGGGACGCCCGCCGGTTTGGGCCCACCGATGACTTGTTCCAGAAGGCGATCATATTGCCACTGACCGCGCATGTGGAGCTTATCGAGCTCCACATCGAATTCCTGGAGCGTCTTCGCGACCATAATCCTCCCTCCTTTCCGAGATCATGACTCACAGTTCGACGGTTCGCCAACGGGAGGTCTTTCCGTCCTCCCCGGCTCCGGTTTCCACCGTCGACCGTCAAGATCCCCATCCTCATCACAACCGTGCTGCGGTCACGCCGATGCCCGTGATCCACGGATACATGGGTTCATAGGCCAGGACATCGAAGGGGACGCCGGCGACGGCTCCGAGGACGACGAGCCAATTGCGAATCTCACAAGCCCCATTGCCCGCCGACGCGACCTCTTCATCGGAGAGACGAGCGATGGCTTGACCATCGCCGCGGGCCACCATGTCGAGAATTCGCCGATCGAAATCGACGTTGATCTGTCCCATTTCGGGAGTCCCCACCCAGTGGGAGATTCCTCCGGTGGCCAACAGGGCGACGCGTTGAGCGGCGGTCTGCCTCTCCACAGCGCGACGAAGCATGGCGCCAAATTGATAACAGCGCTCCAGCGTCGGCATCGGCGGCTCGACGGCATTGACGATGATGAGGACGAGCGGAATCTCCTTCTCCGGCGTTAAGAAGTGGAGTGGTCCGGCGAAATTATCATCGATGATGAGCTCGCCGGAAAACGAAGGATCAAATCCTTCTTCGAGCGCCTGATCGAGAATGGCTCGCCCGAGTTCGATGTGACCGGGGAAGGTTCGCGGTTTGACGCCGACCAGTTGTTCGAACTCCGGCGGTGGCCCGAAATACGTATCCGCCACGCCCACACAAAACGTAGGCATGTTGTTCAAGAAGAAATTCGTCAGATGATCATTGCTGATGCAGACGAGAACATCGGGCTTGGCCGCTTCCAGTCTTTCTCTCAATTGGCCAAATGCCCGATAGATATTCTCTCGCTGTTTCTCATCGGCCAGGTGGGGGAGACCCGTCATCCCTGGCGCGTGCGAGGTGGCAAATGCAGACACAATTTCTCCCATTGCTCTCCCTCCTTCACTGTGGTTGGTTCATGAGTTGAAGATACTCCTGAGGGAAGCCGATGCCCAGGGCGATGGCTCCTTTCAACAAGATGTAAGGATTCACCCCGGAATCGTAGAGCTTCCGCAATTGACGGTTTCGGATAGCATTAGCCTCTTCGTCGGACAACCGATAGGCCTTGAAGACCTCATCGGGATGCGTTTTCAATCGCTCAGCCAGATTGGGATCGCGGCTGGCTTCGTGAAGTAGCTTGTTAACTTGATAGACGGACATATGAATCACCTCCTCAAGAAAGTGTTGTGACCGATGTCGATCACCCGGATTCTGGTGGCCGCGAACCGACGACGCAGTGGGCGCGATTGGCGAATCGAACGACGCCGTCGGCATCCTGATAGGGTTCGGTCAACTTGGCGAGCGCTCGCCAGACGGCGGCTTGACGTTCTGGCGGAAGCGTGGCAAGCTCCTCCTTTTCCGGCAGCACCGATTGAGCGAACGCCACATAGTGTTGAGCGCTGCTGAACTCTACGCGCACGAGCGTCCTCTCATGATGCACATCGACGAATCCGACGTCGGCCATGAGCGTTTTTAACCGCTCTACGTCGGCCAGATTGAACGGCCCGGGCGTGCCCGATGCCGGTGGAGGAGCATTCAACACCTGACGAATGAGACGAACCGGCAAGCTGATCATGGGGACGCTCGCCGGGTGGTCCCACACGGCGGCGGCGAATCGCCCTCCGGGGGTGAGGACGCCATGAATCTGTTCCAGGGCAGCGCGAAGATCGCCGAAGAACATGAGACCGAATCGACAGAGGACGGCTTGGAAAGACTGCTCGGGAAAGGTCAACTGTTCGGCGTCCATCTGGAGAAATTTGACGTTCTGTACGCCCAACGCCTGGATGCGCTGTCGAGCTGCCGCCAACATCTCCGGAGATCGATCGATGGCGACCACTTCCCCGCGAGGACCGACGCGCCGACCCGCCGTGACCGCCGGCTCGCCCAATCCGGTGGCCACATCGAGCACGCGATCACCGGGCTGGAGGCGAGCGAGATCGACCAACCGCTCGCTGACGATGCGCGTGCCTCGCTCGATGATCTCCCACCACCGGGCCCACCCTTGGGCCGCTTGGCTCCAATTTCTCCTCAACCCTTCATTCTCTACAGAACTCATAGATCCTCCCCACCAGCTCAGGAGTAGAGCTTGACTCCAGCGGAGCCCAGCTCCACGCGATCACAACGTGAGAGAAGTCCAACCACCCCACTCACTCCCGCACAGCTTCGACAAT
>RFHM01000139.1 GCA_003696865.1 Acidobacteriota bacterium
ATTTTGGGGCGTTCGTGGAGATCGAAAAAGGGATCGAAGGCCTGGTCCACGTCTCCGATCTCTCTCGACGACGGATCAACCATCCTTCGGAGGTCGTCAAGAAGGGGCAAGAAGTCGAAGTCGTCATACAGAATATCGATCTGGCCAACCGGAAACTCAGTTTGTCCATGAAGGAACTGGAACCCGATCCCTGGGAGACGTTCTTCGACACGCATCAGTTGGGCGACGTGGTGAAAGGCAAGATCGCTCGATTCGCCAGTTTCGGCGCGTTCGTCGATCTGGGAGATGGCGTCGAAGGATTGTGCCATATCTCGGAACTCTCCGATGAGCGCGTGGAGAAACCCGAGGACGTCGTCGAGATCGGTCAAGAGCTGGAATTTCGCATTCTCAAGCTGGATCGCGCTCAACGGCGCATCGGTCTGTCGACGCGCGCCGCCGGCGAAAGCGCGAACACTTCCGCATTCACGATCAATACGGATACCGGCGGGTTGGCCAGTCTCGGCGAGATCGCCAAACTGGAAATGGAGAAACGCGAAGAGTGATCGCCCGCCCGAGACTCATCCCGGCCCGGGCATCCCCGCGTCAAGCATCCCCCGCCGATCACCGATCCTCCTGGAATATGCTCGTCCAACGAGGCCGGGATATGTCGCCGAATACCCAACAGCTCGTCAATCCCTCAGCCCGATGTCGGCGCGCATCGAGCGCCCGTTCCGCCAATCGAATCTGACCGCCAAGGCGAGCCTCCCTCTCGCAATGTAAAAAGTTGTCACCGGATGCATCATCACAGAAGTGAACTCGACGATATGGGAACATCTGAGGGAAGAAACCGTTGATGAAGAGGGAGGCAGGTGTTGGAAAACAATCATGATGAGCGCGAGAATCAACAACCGAGACGGCGAGGGGATCGCCTGGAGATCCCTATCCTCCCTCTCTACAGGGGCATTCGAGGCGATCGATCCTCTCCTCATTGGAGGAGCCACGTTTGGCACGCTGATTGCACTATGGATGATCGCCGTGGAAATGAAGAAGAGAGAGGCCCAGAACAGCATCAGGTGTCATCGAGGAGAGTTGCCGCCTGATCCTCCTCCTCGGGAGGAGCCGGCGAGCGAAAGCGTTCAGAACTCATGACCATCGGCGGCGGTAGCCGAGAAGATCTCCGGTCGAGACATGCCGTTGAAAGGGTGATGATGCCCACGGAAGTGACGACTACATCGGAATACGAACTGGTTCGCGCCTCGGCGGCTGGCGATGAGCGTGCCTTTGAGCGCATTTATCGGGCGCACCATCGGAAAGTCTATTCCCTCTGCCAACGGATGCTCGGCGATCCGGTGGAGGCCGAAGATGTCACTCAGGACGTTTTCGTCCAGCTTTATCGAAAGCTCGGCACATTTCATGGCGACTCGGCGCTCTCCACCTGGCTCCATCGGCTCACGGTGAATATGGTGCTCATGCATCTCCGACACAAACGCCGGAAGCACAAGGAGCAAGCCGTGGAGGATGAAGCGCTCCAGAGTCTGGCCGACGGTCAATCCCTTCATCATCGCGGTGACGCTTCCCTCATCGATCACATGGCCCTGGAGCGGGCCATCGCTCAATTACCTGCGGGCTATCGGATGGTCTTCGTCCTCCATGACATCGAAGGATACGAACACGAAGAGATCGCCCACATGTTGGGGATCAGTACGGGAACCTCCAAGTCTCAGCTCCACAAGGCTCGCTTGAAGCTGCGAAAGTTCCTGCTCGCCAAGGGCAGAACACATCGAACGATTGAATCGCGGGCCGAGGTATACTAACATTCCCCGGATGGCGAGCGATCACGATCGACAGATCAACGACGCTGCGCGCCGTACCCAATCGGCGTCCGGTCCCGGCGTGGTGTCTGAGATCATCTCCGTAGTCAGGCTCTCCACCTACGTGGCTGCTCCTCCACAGCGGGTATGGCTGGCGGTGCGCCAGTTCAAGTCGCATTCCCCGCCCAGGGAGATCAAGATCCTTCATCAAGAGAGTGGGCGCAAGCTGATCTATGCCATCACGGGCCTGCCTCCCATTATCAAGCGCATGACGGGCGAGATCGAACTCCGGCCCGACGGCGCGGGAACCTGGCTCCACTGGTCGGTTCGTTTCAGTACCAAGCCCACGCTTTTCTCCCGATTGTTCCGCCCCCTGCTTCGTGCCGGCATTGCCCGAACCCTTCGCCGGGCGGCCAGGGCGTTCAAAGCCCGAATGGAGGGCAACGGAGCGGAACCGAATTGAGTCGGTCGAGTCATCCCTTCCGGTTCGACCACTCCTACTCCAGGATTGCATGAGGGGGAGATTTGGGATAGCTTATTAGGCGTCATGACCGAGTCGCCATCTCTGACTCGAAGATCGATGAGGGAGGAGAATCATGGCCGGAACCGAGGAAAAAATCGATGTTCTGACGGAAGCGAAGAAGGTTTATGATCCCCCCGCTGAGGTGGTGGAATCGGCCTGGGTACGGGATTATGACCAGGTGTATGAACAGTCGATAGAGGATCCGGAGCGATTCTGGGCGACGATCGCCGGAGAGTTGGAATGGTTCAACCCCTGGGATCGAGTCCTGGAATGGGATTATCCGTGGGCCAAATGGTTCGTCGGGGGACGGTGTAACATCACCGTCAACTGCCTGGACCGGCACGTCCGCGGTTGGCGCAAGAACAAAGTGGCGTTGATCTGGGTGGGAGAAGATGGAGCCTCTCGCGTGTTCACTTACGGGCAACTGCTGAGAGAAGTCAATCGGTGCGCCAACGGCTTGAAGGGGTTGGGCGTGGGCAAAGGCGATCGAGTGACCATTTACCTGCCGCGCATTCCCGAACAATTCATCGCCATGCTGGCCTGCGCGCGGATTGGCGCCATTCACAGCGTGGTCTATTCCGGGTTCAGCGCTCAGGCGCTACGCGATCGCATCGCCGACGCCGAGGCCAAGGCGGTGATCACGGCGGACGTGGGATATCATCGGGGAAAGGCCGTTCAACTGAAGGGCATCGTCGATGAAGCGCTGGAAGGAACGCCGAGCGTCGAGCACGTGGTGGTCGTGCGCCGACAAACGCCCCCGGTGGAACTTCACCCTCCGCGAGAGCTCGACTGGAATCAATTGATTGAGCAGGCATCGCCCCGCTGCCGGGCCGAAGTCATGGACGCCGAAGATCCGTTGTACATCCTGTACACCTCGGGAACGACGGGCAAACCCAAAGGAGTGGTGCACGTCCACGGAGGCTACATGGTGGGCACCTACATCACCTGCAAGTGGGTGTTCGATCTGAAGGACGAGGACGTGTACTTCTGCACCGCCGATCCCGGGTGGGTGACCGGGCACAGCTATATCGTGTACGCTCCGTTGATGAACGGAGCGACGGTGTTGTTCCCCGAGGGGGCGTTGGACTATCCCGATCCCGGACGATGGTGGTCGCTCATCGAGCAATATGAGGTGAGCATTTTCTACAGTACGCCCACGGCCATTCGGGCATTGATGAAGTACGGTGACGAGTGGCCGCGACGGTATGATTTGAGCAGCTTGCGCATTCTGGGAACGGTGGGCGAGCCGATCAATCCCGAGGCGTGGCTGTGGTATTACCGGGTGACGGGAGAACGTTGTCCCATCGTGGATACCTGGTGGCAGACCGAGACGGGCATGATCATGATCACGCCCCTGCCCTGTGTCCCGCTCAAGCCGGGTTCGGCGGCGCGGCCGTTCCCCGGCATCGAGGCCGACGTCGTCGATCGGGAGGGGCGTCCGGTGCCTCCCAAACAGGGCGGGTTCCTGGTCATCAAGCGTCCCTGGCCGGCGATGAAGCGCACCATCTATAAAGATCCCCAACGATACGAGCAGTACTGGAAGACCATCCCCAACGTCTATACGGCGGGCGATGTGGCCTTCCGGGACGAAGACGGATATTTCTGGATTCTGGGTCGGGCCGACGATGTCATCAAGGTCTCCGGATACCGGCTCGGCACGGCGGAGATCGAAAGCGCGTTGGTGAGTCATCCGGCGGTCGCCGAGGCGGCGGCCATCGGAAAGCCCGATCCCGTCAAAGGAGAGATCATCAAGACGTTCGTCATCCTCAAAGAGGGCTATGCGCCGTCCGAGGCCATGGTGGAAGAACTGAAGGCCCATGTGCGTCACACCTTGGGCCCGATTGCTGTGCCTTCGGAATTGGAGTTCACCGATTGGCTCCCCAAGACGCGCAGCGGCAAGATCATGCGTCGGGTGCTGAAAGCCAAGGAATTGGGCGTCGATCCCGGCGACATCTCGACCCTGGAGGAATAACTCTCAGATCACGAAGAGATTCACCCCCGCCGGCCCGTTGGCCGCCAAGTCACGAGAAAGGACGAGATCATGCACATCATGCGAGAGCAGCTCTGGTTCACCATAGGGATGATTCTCTGCCTCACGTCGGGCAGTTGCGGGCACCAATCAACTTCACAGGCCTCGCGCCGCCAATCGGCGGTGGATGCTGACCAGGCGGTGGAACGCTCATCGACTCGCCGCGCTCTCGACGCCGTGGCCGCCGAAACATCCATCCCCACCCACCCGGCACACGCCTCTTTTCAAAAAGAGAGACGGGCCGCTCCTTCTCCTCAGGCGACCGATGAGCGGGCATTCTCCTCCAACAATCTGGGTATCGCCTATCTGGAACAATATCAGTACGAGCGCGCCGCCGCCGAGTTCGAGCGCGCCGTGGCGGTGAATCCGCGATTCGCCATCGGGTGGGTCAATCTGGCCATCGCTCATTACAATGCCGGACAACCAGAGCGCGCGCTGGCCGAACTGGACAAAGCCCGACGACTGGGATTGAACGTCCCTCAGATTCATTATTTGTCGGGGTTGATTCACAAAGATCGCGGAGAATTCGCTGAAGCCCTGGCCTCGTTCCGGAAGGTTCTCCAAGTCGATCCTCACGATGTGGCGACGAACTATCAGATGGGCACCATCTACGCTCGCCAAGGACGATACCGGCAAGCTATCGAGTATTATCGGACGGCCATTGCCGCCGAACCGTATAATGCCTCGGCGCGATATGGCCTGGCCATTGCTCTGCTTCGAAGCGGCGACCGGGAGGCCGGACGCCGGGCCATGCAGCGTTTTCAGCAACTTCAGAAGAAAGCCTATGCGACCCGAATCGGCCGGCAATACCGGGAGCAGGGCCGGTACGCCATGGCGCTGGAGCGATATCCGGCGGGGCGCCCAACGACCGTGCCGGTGAGATTCGTCGATATCGCCGCATCGGCGGGCATCGAATTTCGCCATGGAGCGCGGCTCGACGAGAGCGGGCCTCTCCTGGGACGGACCGTTCGCGCCGGAACTCTCTCTCTCTCCTACGCCAAACAGCATCTCATCCCGGCGATGGGCTCGGGAGCGGTCTTTTTCGATTTCGATAACGATGGTGATCTGGACCTCTATCTGGTCAACTGCTCGCCCGATGGTGACGCGAAGAACGCCTTGTACAGGAACGATGGGCGCGCCCGATTCACCGATGTCACCGGCCGAGCCGGCGTCGGATTCGCCGGCTGGGGCATGGGCGCGATTGCCGGCGATTACGATAACGATGGATGGGTGGATCTCTACGTGACCAACTTCGGACGCAACATCCTTTATCGCAACAACGGTGATGGAACGTTCACCGACGTCACCGACCGCGCCGGGGTCGGCGGAGGAAAGACCGACTGGAGCATGGGCGCGGCGTTCGTCGATTATGATCACGATGGCGATCTGGATATTTACGTCACCAACTTCGTCGATCTCACCACATCTCCATCTCCCCGATCGGATGGCACCATCGTCTTTCCGGACGACTTCTCCGGTCAGCCCAATCGACTGTATCGCAACAACGGAGACGGCACGTTCACCGAAGTGGCCCGGGCGGCCGGTCTCGCCCTGGATGGACGGAGCATCGCCGTCGTGTGCACCGACTACAACAACAGTCGGGATGTCGATTTCCTGGTCAGTCACTATCGAGGATCGGCTCGGCTTCTCAGCAACACGCGGACGGGAACTTTTGAGGATGTGAGCGCTGCGATCGGATTGGGACTTCGGGGTCGGTTTCTCGGCGTGGCGGCCGGCGATGAGAACAAAGATGGGCGAAGCGATTTCTTCATCGCTCGGGGTGAAGCGCCCGGCCTGCTCTATGAGAGCGAGAGCAACGGAGGATTCACCAGGAAACCGATCTCCCCGACGGCGACCACAGGCATCAAGCCGTTCACCTGGATGGGGCAGTTCGTCGATTACGACAACGACGGCTATCTGGACCTGTTCCTCATCAACGGAGGATGGTCGCCGAAACAGGCTGCCGGTCAACACCTCCAACTGTTGCGCAACATGGGTGGGGGTCGCTTCCAGGACGTTTCATCGGTCGTGGGACTGGATCGGCTCCCGCCGAGCGCCGCGCGAAGCGCCATATTCGCCGACGTGGATAACGATGGCGACTGGGATCTCCTCGTCACGCAGAGTGGCGGCCGGCCGTGGTTGCTTCGGAACGACGGCGGTAATCGCCACCACTGGGTGAAAGTGACGACGCGCGGCGTTCGCAGCAATCGTTCGGGCATTGGCGCCAAGGTGGAAGTCAAGGCCGGGCGGCTGTGGCAGAAGCTGGAAGTCTATGGCGGATCGGGCTACCTGTCGCAATCCAGCACTCAACTCATCCTGGGATTGGGCGATCATCGGACGGTCGATTTCGTGCGCGTGCTCTGGCCGGGCGGCGTCCTGCAGTCGGAACTGAAGCTGGCGGCCAATCGAACGATTCGGATCAAAGAGCTCGATCGGAAAGGCACGTCGTGTCCCATCCTCTATGCCTGGGATGGACGGCAGTATCGCTTCGTCACCGACTTCCTGGGCGGTTCGGCGATCGGTTACTTGCTCGCGCCCGGTCGATACAACGTTCCGGATACCGATGAATACATCAAGATCGGTCACGACCAGCTCAAGGCCAGGGACGGCTTCTACTCGCTGAAGATGAATAATCAGTTGGAAGAAGTCATCATGATCGATCAGGCCCAGCTTCTGGTCATCGATCATCCCGCCGATATGGACATCTTCCCCAACGAACGATTGATGGCCGCTCCGCCCTATCCCGAGTTCCGGCTCTACGGCGTCCGGCACGCTCGCCCGCCGGTTGCCGCCAGGGATGGTCATGGAAACGATATTCTCCCCCTCATCGCCAAGGTGGATCGAATTTATCCGGATCGTTTCCGACTCCTGCCCTTCAAGGGATATGCCGAACGGCATGTCATCGAACTGGATCTCGGCCCATTGCGCACCGAACCGGGGCGCCGCATCGTTCTCCTGATGACCGCCTGGATCGATTATGCCGATTCCACGTCCAATCTGGCCGCTTCCCAGGCGGGCGTGACGCTGATGCCCCCTTCGCTCGAGGTTCCCGACGAGAATGGTCACTGGGTCACCGTGCTGCCCGATATGGGCTTCCCCGCCGGTCTGCCCAAGACCATGCTCGTCGATTTGACGGGGCGCTTCCTCACCGACGACTACCGGGTCAGAATCGTCACCAACATGCGCATCTACTGGGATCAGATTCTGGTGAGCGATCAGGCTATGGCGTGGGATGAGAGCGCCCTTCGCTCAACATCTTCGCTGCCTCTGCGCGTGGTGAGATTATCGCCGAGCCGGGCCGATTTCCGGTGGCGAGGCTATCCACGAGAGTACAGTCCCGATGGACGACGTCCTCTCATTTACGATTACAGCCGCATCGATCGTCACGCCCCCTGGAAAACCTTCGTCGGTCGGGCCACGCGCTACGGAGACGTGCGGGAGTTATTGATGAACAAGGACGACATGTACGTGATCATGCTCCATGGCGATGAGATCAGCCTGGAGTTCGATGGGCGCTCGTTGCCCGCCCTGTCGCCCGATTGGCGGCGAGATTTTCTCGTTTACGCCGATGGCTTCGGCAAAGATATGGACATCCATTCGGCCCGGCCGGAGACCATCGAGCCTCTTCCCTTTCATGGCATGTCGGCCTATCCCTATCCGGAGACGGAACGCTATCCGATGGATGAGCGACACCGGGAGTATCGGCGCAGATACAATCGACGCCGCTATGTTGATCCGTTGGAGGAGACGGATGCCCCGACGGCCAGGCGGCAGCGGACGATGCAATGACACCCCGCGCCGTCGTAGCGCCAAGATGTAACAAACTGTAAACGGATGAGAGGGCATTTGACACCGAAGAGGTGGTATGGCTAATAGTTAATCGTCTATGCTCAAGAAGCTGTTCATTGGTGGCCTGCTGATCGCGCTGGCCGGATTATTCGCCTTCCGATTTCTCCAACACGGGAACCGAGAGACGTCCACTGCCGGGCGCGTGGGGCATCGCTTCCCTCGGGTGGAAGTCGCCCTCGTCGAACGAGGCCGGATCGAGGAAGCCGTCTCGGTGGTCGGTTCACTGAGAGCCAAGCGACAAGTCGATGTGATGCCCAAACTGAGCGGTCGGGTAATGGAGTTGCGCGTCGACCGCGGAGATCGCGTGATGGCGGGGGAACTCCTGGCCCGATTGGATGATGCGGAACTCCGGCAGCAGGTCCGTCGTGCCGAAGCGGCTCTCAGAGTCGCCGAAGCGGCTCGAGCTCAACGGCAGGCGGAACTGGATAACTTGCTCGCGGAACTGGAACGCTACCGCTCGCTCCACCAGGCCGGCGTCATCTCTTCCCAGGAACTCGACCAAACGCGAACGCAGGTGGCGGTGGCCCGCGCTCAACTCCATCTGGCCGCCGCGCAAGTCGAGCAAGCCAAAGCCGAACTCCAGGAGTTGCAAATTCGCCGAGAGCAAACGCGCATCACGGCACCGATGACCGGCGTCATCGGCAAGCGATATGTCGATCCCGGCGCTCTGGTCAATCCCAACACGCCCATTGTGACCATTCTCGATCTGGAGACGATGGTCTCGGTCATTCACGTTCCCGAGCGGAAGCTGGTCCAGCTCGAGGTGGGCACGCCGGCGACGGTGATCGTCGATGCCGTTCCCGACGTCCGGTTCGCCGGACGAGTGGTTCGCATCTCGCCGCTCCTCGATC
>RFHM01000140.1 GCA_003696865.1 Acidobacteriota bacterium
CCCTGCAACCGCTCCCGGTCGGCAATCCCCAGCCACCCCCGATGGCGCACCACCACCCCCTGCTCCCTCAACTCGGCCAGATACTGCCGCACCCGACGCCCCGATAGCCCCACCAGATCGGCCAACTCCTCATTGGTCAATCGGACAACGTGGCGAGGCGAACCCTGCTTCGATGAGCCCACCAGGACGCTGAATGCCAGGAGCAGTTTGATCAAGCGTTGGCGTGGTGGCTGCTTCAGTTGCTCGGCCATGTCGTAGTGTCGGCGGGCGATCTCTCCGGCCACCTCGGCCCATAACGCCGGCTCGGCCTCCAGCGCGCTGAGGAAGGCGCGCTGGGGCACCATGCGCAAGCAGCACGGGAAGATGGTGTCGGCGGAAAAGGCATAGGGCTGCCGGGTGACGACCGCTGCCAGACCGAGTAGATCGCCCGGCTGGGCGACGCGAAAGGTCATCGGTCGACCACCGGGATGAGCCCCATAGAGCCGCACTGCCCCCGAGCAGACGACCACAAGGTGAGCAGGAGTCTCGCCCTGCTCAAAGATGCATCGCCGGGCCGGATAGGTCACCGGGAGGGATAACTCCTGGAGGTGAGCCCACAGGCTGGAGAGTCGCTGACAGAGTGCGCAAGACGGATTCTCCCCACAAGGCAATCGATCGCTTGGACGTCCCATTCCTCCTCCTCCGGAGACCTCCACAGCAGCTCATGACCTGCCGCGACGCGATGTCGACTACCGGGCGTCAGTCATGGCTCTCAAGCCGGAAGGACGTTCTCTCCCGCTCCAGGAGGGGGGAAATACCGATCGTCACCTCCATGTCGTCGCACAACTCATCAATTTCTCCTCCTCCCGGGGTCGGAAGGACAACGCCAACAGGCGTTCCAGCTCGCCGGGCATTATAGGAGCACTCCATCTCGGACGCAAGTCAAGTGAGGAACTCATGATCTGGCAAGCCACATCGAGGGGCTGAAAAGAACCTGTTGGAAGGTCTTTGCGTTCTTTGCGCCTTGGCGGTGATTTTCCAAGGACTCTCTCGCGGCCTTGCCAGCCACACGGAGAGAAGGAAAAGAGCCCGTTAGAGAATCTCTGCGTCCTCTGTGCCTCTGCGGTGATTCATGCCGCCACTGAGAGTACGAGGCTTCGAGACGCTCGCCTCACCGTCGGCGGCCTTGCCTGGAGAGAACGTGGTTCGCCCATGCCGTTCGAACAACAGCACATCATCCGGCGGACACTTTTCTTACAGGCATCCGCGCAACCACCCTCCAATCGGGCGACTCCCGTCCCACGACTCACCGTCAACGTTCGCCTCATGCCGGGAGATCGGCCTCGCCTTCATCCAAAGCGAGAGCTAAATGAGAACCTCATCGGTCTTCGCTTCCAGAAAGAGGGCTGCTGCTCCCAGGATACCAACGTCTCGTTGAAGCCTGGCCGGAACGACGGGAACGTCTTTGGCGAACGGGTTAATGGAATAGGTGGGGAGGCGCTCGCGGATCGCGGAGAAAAGTCGCTCTCCCATCAGGGAGAGTCCTCCACCAATGACCACGATATCGGGATCGAGGAGGCTCACCATGCCGCCGAGCCAGATGGCCAGGTATTCCCCCGTTTCGCTGATGAGCTCGATGGCCAGTGGATCATCCTCCTCGGCGGCCCGAGAGATTTCGACCGGCGTCACGCGCTCCAGATCCCCGTCAACCAAATCCAGTATTCGGGAGCGTCCTTCACAACCGGCCAACCTCTCCTTTGCCCGCCGAGCGAGCGCCGGTCCCGATGCATAGGCTTCGATACAGCCCTTCCGACCGCAATTACACACAGGACCACGAAAATCGATGGTGACATGTCCGCCCTCGGCCGCCGTCCCGTTCTTGCCGTGATAAATCCGCCGATTGATGATGATACCAGTGCCAATCCCCGTGCTCACCGTCGTGTAAAAGACATGGTCGTGGCCGACGCCAGATCCAAACAACGCTTCGGCGAGCCCGGCGGCGTTGGCATCGTTCTCTAATCGGGTGGGGAAGCCGAATCGTCCCTGGAGATGCTCGACGATGGGAATGTCTTTGAATGCGGGGATATTGGGTGCAGAGATCACCACTCCGGCATCGGGATTGAGCGGTCCTGGTGCCACGACACCGATGCCGGTGATGTCACTTTTAGTGATGTTCGACTTCTGAAGTATGGCGTCAACGGAACGATAGATCTGCTCAAGGACACGTTCTGCACTGGCATCCCGAGGCGTTGGGAGGATCGCCCGTTCGACGACGTGAAATTCACGGCTGACCAAGCCGGTAGCAATCTTTGTCCCGCCAATATCGATTCCGATGATGGAGTTGGCCTCGGCCGAAGATGGCATCTCGCTTCCCCCTCAGAGGATGATCAGCAAGCCACTATAAGAAGCCCTTCCCGGCCTGTCAAGGCGTCAAATGAGGATGGGCGCCGTACCAGAATTGGGGGAGGAACACTTAACGGATTTACAACATCGGCGTGGATCGGCCGGGCCAAGGATATTTACGGCGATGATATAGCTGGTGTACAATGGAAGGCATGGTAGATCCACAAACATTTGCTCGACAAGTGGAGACATACGTTCGACCACAGAGCTTCCCTCTGGCCATTCGCATGTTGTCGCCGGGCGAGTCGCTTCCGCCGAGAACCAAACAGCCCAAGCGGGACTGGAACCTTCAGATCGCCACTTGTCAGGCCATCTCCATGGCTCGGCGCTATGGGTGGACTATTGCTGTGGGGCGAGAAGATCTGAATTGCGTCCTCACCAAGGTCATCTTCGGTCTGGAGAAAGAGGTGCCTTATTACACGGAAGGTCATTGCGCTTGCGGCATGTACACCGAGACGCTGGAAGCGGGCGCAAAATCCGAAGCGGCAACCGATCGCTTTGCCTACGGGAGCTACGAGCGCATCCTCGTCGGACCGGCATCGACTGCCCGCTTCGAGCCGCACGTTTACCTGATATATGCCAACGCCGCTCAGGTCATGCGCATGGTGACGGCCGCACTCTACAAGCGAGGAGGAGCTATCACATCCCACTTTACCGGTCGACTCGACTGCTCTGACGAGATCATTCGCACGATGAATACGCAAGACTATCAAGTGATCTTGCCCTGTTACGGAGATCGTGTTTTCGGTCAAACCGAGGATCACGAAATGGCTTTCTCGTTGCCGGCTCCGTTGGCTGAAGAGTTCATCGAGGGACTCAAAGGAACCCACCAGGGGGGAATTCGCTATCCCATTCCCGCCTTTCTACGGTACACAGGCCAGTTTCCTCCCAGTTATCAGAGGTTAGAGGAGATCTGGCGCGAACAGTCGGATGAACGGACGGACGAAAGTCATGCGAATAACGAAGGTTTACACTCGGAGCGGTGATCAGGGTCAAACAACGTTAGTTGGTGGCCGGCGCGTGAGTAAAGGATCATTGCGCGTAGAAGCCTATGGGGAGATCGATGAGTTGAATTCTCTCCTGGGCGTCGCCCGCGCCGAGATTCAGGACGCATCGATTGGCGCTATCCTCGAACGGCTTCAGAATGAACTCTTCACCGTGGGCGCCGATTTGGCGAGCCCGCCGGACGTTGATGCGCCGCGGGTGAAGAACGAGTGGGTGTCCCAACTGGAGCGAATCATCGACGAGTTGAATGGTGAACTCCCGCCGCTCGAAGAATTCGTTCTACCTGGAGGAGGCCGCGCGGGAGCGATTCTGCATCTGGCTCGGGCTGTTGCCCGTCGCGCCGAACGACGCATCGTTCAACTCAGCCATCAAGAACCCATCAACGAAGCGATACTGGCATACGTGAATCGATTGTCCGATCTCCTCTTCGTTCTCGCCCGAGTGATAAACTTGCGCCAAGGAGAACCGGAAAAGCTGGCGACATTCTCGAAGCGGAAAAAGGAACCGGGAACTTGATGGCGCGTTGCTACGGGGTTGCTTCACCGGTCGTCAACTGAGGCGAATGACGGCGTTGGAGATGGGATCGCTCATGTTCAGACTTTAACCTCAGATCAAGGAGTACCGATATGATGAAATCACCGGTCGTAGCACTCGTCTGCTTGTCCTTCTCCACAGGTTTGGTTCTCACCCCATCAGTCGGATCACATGGGACCATTGGTCCATCTGGATGGAGGTGGCAAGAGCCCGAGTTGCGGCCGAGCCGCGATTTGGTTAAAAAAATCCAACGGAAATTAGCCCAACAAGGATACTATGGCGGTGCTATTGATGGCATTATCGGACCACAAACGCGCGAGGCGCTGCGCAATTTCCAGCGCGCTCATCGTCTCCCGGTGACCGGTCACATCGATGAAGCAACCATCGCAGAATTGGGTATCCCGTTGGAAGAGGAAAAAAGCCAGCCAAGACGCAAAGGCCTCTTCGGCAAGCTCGGATCAGCCATGAAAAAGACCGGGGGCGCCGTCGCCGAAGGGGCCACGACGGCAGCCGAAGCCACGGCCAAGGCGGGAACGACGGCCGCCAAAGCCACCAAGAAAGGAGCCGTTACGGGAGCCGAGGCCACGGCCTCTGGAGCGACAACGGCGGGAAAAGCCACGGGAAAAGCGACGGCTACGGCGGGCAAGGCGACGGGTAAGAGCGTGAAAGCAACCGGCAAGGCGATCAAGCGTGTCTTCACCAAGGGACGTTCTGACGAACAGATCCTTTATGATGTCCAAGATGTATTGAAGGCTGATCCTGATGTCGAACTCTCGCATATCGCCATCGGTGTAGATGATGGTATAGTGACTTTGACATTGACTGATGGGAGTCGCTCCGAGCTCGAGCGGGCCGCCACCTTGGCGCGAAACGTGAGGGGAGTCAAGAAGGTGATCACCCGAGTGGCATCGCATAACCCATGAGCGTCGTGGCTGTGCCATTCCATACCGCTGCTCAAGGAACCGCCGAAGGCGAGGACTCCTCGGTTTAGGCGTCATGGTGGGATGCGATGGGTACGAAGGAATCGAATATCGATTTGTTCAACTGAGGGGTGAAAGGCTATAATAAATACTCGCTCTCCACACTGTGCGTCGTTAGTACACCAGATAGCGAGGAAGGAAATTCTCATGAGCAGAAAATATAAACAACGTGGCTATATGGAAGATTATGAGGAGGAAAAACGGCGTCCTCCTCAGCGTCATCAGGGCACCCGTGCACCGAAGCTTCCTGGCGTGCGCGAAGTGTTTCGCTGTTCCTTCTGCGGCTATGTCATGCCGGTGCAGTTTGGGATCACGTATGATAGCCAATGTCCGAAGTGTCAAGCCCATCTTCACTGTTGCAAGAATTGCGTGTACTTTGACACCGGTAGTCGCTTTGAATGTTCTCAACCAATACCCGCTCGCGTAACGCCGAAAGACAAGCGTAATCACTGCGAGTATTTTCGCGCGCGCATCACGGTGGAGCGAGAGACGTCTACTTCGCCATCGCAGATTAAAGATCCTCGACAGGCCTTCGATCGCCTGTTCAAGATCTGAGAACGGCCTCAACGTCAATCGGCGTATTCGGCGGGAAAGACTCATCGTCACCTGTTTGTAGAAGCGGTGCGCAGCGCCCGAGTTCCCTTCCCTCATTGCCTTTTTCCTTGAACCGTCAACTCATCATGAGACGGTGAAGCCACTGAGCATCGATACGACAATTAGTTTCGGCAGCCGAAGAGTGGAAATATTCTGCGCGACGCAGAGCGCTTATTGACGAGCGAACCGGAGTTGCTCGCTCATATTCCGAGGCCGCCTCCCACCAGCTTATGCTACGAAGTGCGGCGCCATTGGCCATTTCGCGTGCTCGGGAATGCACCGTTCATCGCTAACTATAGAGTTTCAAGCTCAGCGAAATTCCATCGCGCAAAGGAACGATCGTCGTGAAGAAGTCAGGGGCCTCGTAAATCAAGCGGTTGAACTGGCGAATTGCTTCCGTCCAGTGATCCTGCTCCTCGCCAGCGACACGACCGCTCCAAAGAACGTTATCGGCAATGAGCAATCCGCCTTGACGAACTCTGGCCGCCGTTTTGTAAAACACCTGTGGGTATTGATACTTGTCCACGTCGTTGAAAACGATATCGAACTGCCCTTCCACCTGGTCGATGAGTTCCAAGGCATTACCGAGCAGGAAGGTGACCCGGTTATACACGCCTGCCCGACGACAGTATGCCTCGGCTCGAGCGAGGTTATCAGGATCGCCGTCGGTGTAGTAGACGATGCCATCATCGGTCACCGCTCGAGCTAGCCAAATGGTCGAATATCCGATGGCCGATCCCATCTCAAAGACGCGACGAGCTTGAAGAGCGAGGGCGAGCTGAAAAAGCAACCGGCCCACGGCCGGGCCCACAATTGGAATGTTATTCTGCTCAGCATACTCCTCCATTTCTCGGAGCACAGGATCACGCTCGGGTATCAAATCATTCATGTACCGCTCTACTGCTGCTATGACGATCTGACTCATAGCGGCTCTCTCCTGGTGTTGAAACATGAGTCACAGCGTTCTCTTCCGCGACTGATACGGGGAAATTCAGGGGGAGTTTTCCCCACAGCGAAAACCAGGCCAAGCTGGCTCTTGGAGCACTGCTTCTCAAACAGGAATGGAATGGGGGGCGCCGTCATGAACTATCAC
>RFHM01000141.1 GCA_003696865.1 Acidobacteriota bacterium
GCTCAGAACCCACTCCTCAAGAACCACGGTCGGGCGGTGGGATCGGTTTTGAAGAAATCGAGCAACAGAGCGGCGACTTTCCGTCGCCCTTTCTCCGAAGGATGTGTGCCATCCTCGCGGAAGTCATCGCATTCCCAGATCAATCCATCCTGTCGCGCTCTCAAGCCGTCGGCCCACAAATACGGTCCCCAGGCGAGCCACGGGGCGTTCACCTCTCCTCTCAACGGATCGAAGTTGAGCGCCGGATCGCCGTTGATTTGCCGTTCAATGAGCCATTTGACGGCGAATCCCGATTGATAGGCGAACGGTTCGGGATTCAACGATGTGGTGGCGTAACCGGCGTAAATCCGACTGGAGAAGTAGGCGAGTTTCAGGTTGGGAAATCGATGTTTCAGAATCTGCGCGATGATGGCCAGTTCGCTTTGCAACTGTTCGGCGTCGGCGGGGAAGGGAAGCGTCGGTCGAGGGTCCGCCTCTTTGACCCACGCCACCTGCACTTGATTCGGCGTGACGCCCGCTCTTCGCAATCGTTGATCGACGCGGGTCCAGAACCGCGTCCCCGTCGCGCCATCGTCGGGATCAATGATGCGATTGGCCGACATGCCGCCCTGCGCGCCATCGACGATGGTCAGTAACGGATTCTTCTCGGGATCGTCATTGGCCAATTCGATGAACGTAGAAAACTCTTGCGTCGTGTTGGACATTCCGATGGAGATGAGTACGATGCGACCGTTCCTCGGATCAGGGCGGCCGTTCGCATCCAGTGGCTCGATCTCTTCGGCCAGCCTCAAACCCGCCAGGAAATGCTCCGGTGGCGGTGTGTTCATCCCGTTGGGATAGAGTCCGCCTCGCTTTCCTTGATAAGTACCGGTCCCCAGTTCCGTCAGGGGCGTCAATCCCACCGACGTTTTACTGCAATCGCTCGCCCGTCCCGCCAAGGCGACGCCGAGCGTGAGGCTCAGCGCCAGCGCTCCCATCTTCCAATATCGCTTGACGATCATGAATCCTGACATCGCATCGTGCCTCCTTCATGGATTCCGAGCTCGCTCTTTGCCTCCCTCTGTTGAGACGGCAAGGAGGCCTCGGAGGACGGGTTTTCGTCATCGAGATGGTGGGCCGGGAGGCGTCCATCGCCTCCGGCGCCGTGATCCCGGTTGAGTCGCCCGTCGGGTGAGGATGGACCAACTCAGCGCCAATCGAAATCGGATACTCGGCTCAGGTTGAAAACGCGCCGATCCTCTCCCGTCGCCAGATCGAGGTACGAGAGGACGGTATAGCCGCTGCCGATATCCAGGATCTTTTGATAGAGGATGCCGCGTCCATCGGGCGAGAAGGTGGGAAGGAAATTGATCAAGCCGTCGCCGGTCAATCGTTCTTCGCCCGTCCCGTCAATGCGCATGCGATAGATATTCCAGGGATAGAAGATGCTCACTCCGAAATCCAGGAAGGAACCCGGCCCGTCATAGCGGAAAAAGGTGATCCATTGGCCGTCAGGTGAGACCTGAGGCGCGAGACTCCCTTTCTCGTTATCGGTCAGTCGTTGAACGTGGCGACCATCCGCATCCATGATGGCGATTTCCGGCACATCGCGCCACCGAAGCGTGGTGAACACAATACGACCGTCCGGCGTCCACACGGGATCGCTGTCTAATCCGAGATCGGTGAGTTGGCGCTCCTGGCGTCCATTGGCATTCATCACCCAGATATTGCCCTCCCGGACGAAGACGATCTTCTCTCCATCAGGCGAGAAGACCGGATGCGATTCAGCCACTCCGTTCCTCGTCAATCGGCGCGGGCGTCCGCGATCGACATCGAGAACGAAAATCTCGGCGGTTTCCGGATCATCGGGTTGTTCCGCGACGTAAACGATCTTTTGTCCATCGGGAGAGAGAGAAGGCGCTCCGGGAATCCGATCGCCGCGCGTGCGCCGTCGGAGATTGGTACCATCCGCATTCATGACGTATAGTTGCTGCCCATCGCCGAATTCGCGCGTGATGAACGTAATGGTCCCAACGAGCATGGGATCTCGGTCAGGGGGGATCGGTCCCGTCTGGAGTTTGATGAGTCCCCAGCCACTGGCATCTTGATCGAACGGTAAATCGAAGAAAGCCCCCGCTTCGGCCATGGCCGTTCCCAGCGCCGTTGCCAAGGCGATGTTGAAGCGAATCTCGCCGCCGGGCTCGGTGCGGATATCCAGTGGATCTCCCGAGTCGAGAGGGACGGCTAACTCGATCGTATAGTGGCCTATTCCTCGCACGTTGGAATGGACGATGCGTCCGAGTCCGTCGATGTGGAGGTCCGAGGCATCGTCTTCTTCTTCGGGAATAGGTTGGTGTTGGTCGGCATAGGTACCTCGCTGAGCGAAGTCAATATTGGCTTGAGCGGTCACGACGGCTTTCAGATCCTCACCGGGTTCGATGAGCCCGTCATTGTCGTTGTCGAAAAAGAAGAATACGAAGTCGAATCCATTTCCCGCCACACCCTCGTTATTGTAGGGAACGCCGAAAATCTGTAAGCCGATGTAGAGGTTCTCATGGTCGTTCATCAGATAAAGATCGGCGGGGATGAATCGCGTGTCTTCGCCGGTCGTCAAGTCGATCATGAAGAAACTCAATGGCTCGATGGTCGCCGCATCCCACTCGCCGTCGGCGAACTGACCATCGATGACCGGCGCTGCGGTGGTGAAACCACTTTCGAAGACTCCCGAGTCACCTTGAGCGATGGCCGCGGCGCGTGGGGAGAGGTGTGGCGCCGTCGATGTGAGTATCATGATACTGGCCAGAACGAGCGTGAAAAGTGAAACGCATCGCATAATATTCCTCCCAACAATCCGGGCGTAGAATGACACGTGCACATCGGGGCTCCTCGCTATTTTAGCATAACGCGCCGGTGAAGGTCTAATAGAAATCACGGCGCTGCCGAGGGCGAGAGGCATGACAGCGGGTATCCCTGCGCCGCTCGACGGAGGCTCAGCTCACCTGTGATCGAAGCAGTGAGTCGGCCATCATCGAGGGAGTCGCCCATGGCGCGCCCGAGCCACATCGAGAGGATGAAAACTAGGCCACAGATTTCACCGAAGATCACAGATAAAGAATCGGAGCCCGTCTGTGGAA
>RFHM01000142.1 GCA_003696865.1 Acidobacteriota bacterium
GCGATTGACAGTGTGCGCAATCAACTGGCCGGCCTGCGCCGGCTCCGCGCTCAGGTCGCCTTGGCGGAGAAGGACCTCTCGGATACCATCATTCGCGCCCCGATAACGGGATCGGTGACGGTGAAGCACATCTCGGCGGCAGAGTATCTGAAGCGAGGCGCGCCGGTGGTGACGCTGGTCAAGCTCACGCCTCTCCGGTTGCGCGCCAGCGTTCCGGAACCCTATGCCGCTGCCGTCGCCGTTGGACGCGAGCTTCGCTTCACCGTGGATGCCGTCAAGGGTGAAACCTTCCGCGGTCGCGTCACGCGCATCAGCCCATCGGTCAATCCGGAAACGCGCTCCTTGACCATCGAAGCGGAGATCGACAATCGGGATTTCAAGCTCAGGCCGGGATATTTTGCGCGCGCCAAGCTCGTCGTCGAGCCCAACGCCCGAGTCGTGCTCATCCCCAGTCGCGCCGTGGTGCGCTATGTCGGCTTGACCCGCGTCTACGTCATCGAGGATGGGCGCGCCGTGGAACGATCGGTCAAGCTGGGCATGGAGGTCGATGGATGGATGGAAGTCGTCGAAGGCGTCCGGGCCGGCGAGCAGGTCATCACCAGCAATCTCTCGCGAGTGAAAAATGGTCAGCCGGTGGAAGTCGAATCATCCAACGATTCCGCGTCGCGCGTCACAGGGGAGGACCGTTCGTCTGTGACGCCGGACGTCAGCATGAGGTGAGGGAAGGACTATGAAGCTGTCAGACATTGCCATTCGACGACCCGTTTTCACCACCATGATGATCGCCGCCTTCATTGTGTTCGGGATCGTCGGCTATCAACGCATTGGCGTCGATCTCTATCCGGAGGTAGAGTTTCCCGTGGTCACCGTCACGACGGTGTTGCCGGGAGCGAGCCCCGAGGTGATAGAGAACGATGTCACCGATGTCATCGAGGAAGAGATCAGTACGATTGAAGGCATCGACAACATTCGCTCCCAGAGCTTCGAGAGCGTCTCGCAGGTGATCGTCACTTTCGTTTTGGAGAAGGACATCGATATCGCCGCCCAGGAAGTGCGCGATAAGGTGGCCATTGCGGCGCAAAAGCTGCCCGACGATATCGAACCGCCGGTGGTGCAGAAGCTGGACATCTCGGCCAACGCCATCATGTGGCTCGCCGTCATGGGCGATCGTCCCTACCGGGAACTCTCTTATTATGCCGACAAAGTCATCAAGGAGCGCCTCCAGATGGTCCAAGGGGTTGGCTCGGTCATTCTGGGGGGATTCCGCGATCGCCAGATCAACGTGTGGTTGGATGCCGATCGATTGGACGCCTATGGCTTATCGCCGCTCGATGTCACTCGCGCCATTCGTCTCAAACATGCCGAGCTTCCTGCCGGTCGCATCGAGAACAAGGAGAGAGAGATCACCATCAAGGTCATGGGCGAGTATCCGTCGGCGGAAGAGATGAACGATCTCGTCGTCGCCTACCGCGATGGCGCTCCCGTTCGCCTGCGCGATATCGGTTATGTCGAAGACGGCGAAGAGGACATAAGAACAATCGCTCGGTTCAACGGAAATCCGGCGGTGGCCTTGGGCATTCGCAAGCAGTCGGGAACCAATACGGTGGAGGTGGCCGATCGCGTCAAAGCCGCACTGAAAGAGATTCGTCAGGAGCTGCCCGCCGGCATCCATATCGATATTGCATTCGACTCCTCGTTGTTCATCAAGAACTCCATGCACGATGTGCAGTTCGATATCCTGTTCGGAGCGTTGTTGACCTCTCTGGTGATTCTCCTCTTCCTTCGCAATCGCCGGATGACGCTCATCAGCGTCATTGCCATCCCCACCTCGCTCATTGGATGTTTCGCGTTCATGAACGCCCTGGGATTCACCATCAACAATATGACCATGTTGGGCTTGTCGCTGGCCGTGGGGATCGTCATCGATGATGCCATCGTGGTATTGGAGAACATCTTCCGGCACATGGACAAGTTGAAGAAGCCGGCCTTCCGGGCGGCCCGAGAGGGCACGTCGGAAATTGCCTTCGCCGTGGTGGCGGCCACGTTGACCATTGCGGCCGTCTTCTTGCCCGTGGCCTTCATGAAAGGGGTGATCGGGCGATTCTTCATCCAATTGGGACTCACCGTGACCATCGCCATCTTCATCTCCTTGTTCGTCTCCCTGACGCTCACGCCCATGCTCTGTTCGCGATTCATGCGACCGGAGGGGAAACACGGCCCCATCTATAATGCCTTGGAGCGTGGCTTCCATGCCATCGAGCGTGGTTACCGAGCGGCGTTGGCCTTCGCTCTGCGACGCCGCAAGGTGATCGTCCTCTCGGCCATCGGGATCTTCGCCTTCTCTCTGTTTCTGACCCGATTCATCGGGCGGGAGTTCATCACGCAAGCCGATGAGAGCCGATTTCTCATTCGATTTGAAACGCCCCTGGGATGGTCTGTTGAGCGAACCGACGAAGTCGCCCGTCAGGCCGAAGCGGTGGTGTTCTCTCACCCGGAGGTCAAGCGCGCGTTCATGGGCATCGGCATCGGCCAGGCCCGAGAGGTGAATAAGGGTATCATCTTCATCCATCTGACGCCGAAGAGCGAGCGGACGGTCTCGCAGCAGGAGTTGGCTTCCATGCTCCGACGGGAGCTCAACGCCATCCCCAATCTCAAAGCGACGGTCGTCACCATGAATCCTTTTGGTGGGGGTGGATTCCGGAACACGGATATTCAGTACATCCTGGAAGGACCCACGCTGGACGATCTGCGCCGGATCACCAATCGGATCACGACGCGGCTCGGTCAACTGGCCGGTTTCGTGGACATCGATACCGACTTGGAATTGACCAAGCCGGAAGCGCGCGTATATATCAACCGTGATAAGGCCGAGGATTTGGGGCTCGATGTCGCCACTCTCACTCAGGCCATCAACGTCATGATGGGAGGCGTCGATGTGGCCAAGTTCAAGGATGCCGGCGAGCGATATGACATTCGCGTCCGAGCGCTGCCCACCTATCGGGATATGGCTCACGATATCGGTCGCATCACCGTCATCTCGCGCGATGGGCGGCGCGTGAAACTCTCCAATGTCGTCCGGATCGTTGAAGGGGTGGGGCCGAACGTCATCAATCGATACAACCGACAACGAGCCGTGACGCTATATGCCAACCTGGAAGGGAAGCCTCTCGGCGAAGGGCTCCGGGAATTGAATGCCATCGTCGCCGAGACGCTGCCCGAGGAGCCGGGGTATCGAACCGAGTTGTCCGGCATGACCAAACAGTTCCAGGAGTCCTTCGCTTATCTGGGGACGGCGTTCTTGTTGGCCATCATCATCATCTACATGGTCCTGGCGTCGCAGTTTGAGAGCTTCATCCATCCGTTCACCATCATGCTCTCGCTGCCCCTGGCCACGATCGGCGTTTTTGGATTGCTGTTGCTCACTGGAAAGACGTTGAATATCTTCAGCTACATCGGGATCATCATGCTGGTGGGCATCGTGACCAAGAACGCCATTCTACTGGTCGATTATACCAACCAACTCCGCGCCCGCGGGGTGGAACGAACGCAAGCCATCTTGCAGGCCGGGCCAACGCGGTTGCGCCCCATTTTGATGACCGCCGTGACGACCATCGCCGGTATGACGCCCGTCGCTCTGGCGCTCAGCGAGGGTGGGGAAACCCGGGCTCCGATGGCCGTGGCCGTCATCGGTGGGATGTTGACCTCGACGTTTCTCACGCTGCTGGTGATCCCCGTCGTCTATAGCCTGTTTGACGATCTCGGTCGGTGGATCCGGCGTCGTTGGCGTGGAGAGGAGGAGAAGATGGGCGAGCCCACGACGCCAGCAGAGGAAGCCGAAGAGACCTTGGAGCCGGTCATCACTCGATAGATGGGAGAAGGCACTATGTCGACGAATCATGAGATCCCTGTAGGAGCGATGGCGGAGTACGCTCTCGTCGTCACCCATGATCTGACTATCGCCGCCATCGATCCTCGACTGCCCGAGGTGCTGGCCACGCCGATGATGATCAATTCCATGGAGATCGCCGCCGCTCGCGCCATCCAGCCGTATTTAGCCGATGGATGGATCTCGGTCGGCGTCGTCGTCGATATCCGCCATTTGGCGGCGACGCCGGAGGGGGCGACCATTCGGGCGCAAGCGCGGGTCGTCAACGTGGATGGGAAACGCATCACCTTCGCTGTAGAAGCCTATGACGATGTGGAGAAGATCGGCGAGGGAACGCATGTGCGAGCATTAGTGGAACTGCCGCGCTTCCTTCGCATGGTAGAACAGAAGCGATCGCGCCCACCGCGTTCATAGACCTCGACCGAAGGCGACCGCGGCGGTCGACGGACCGTCAAGGGAGTATGTCCGACCACGTTCAGCATATTCCTCCAGTGGTCGCTATTCATCGGATAGCGTTGCTCGTGAGGTATAGGCTCTCTGGAGCGCTGCGCCACGGAAGTAATGGGCCAGGATCTCAACATGACTTTTTCCCTGCCGAGCCATCACCGCCGCGCCAATCTGGCAAAGTCCCACGCCGTGACCCCAGC